>QHZN01000342.1 GCA_003225365.1 Acidobacteriota bacterium | reverse complement strand
GGCGGTGCGAACCGAGGAGCGGCGGCGTGGGCATGAACGGGAGGCAGCTCAAATGCAAATGGAGACTGGATCGGAACCGAAATGGACCGAAGTCGAACCCCTGCTGGACGAAGCGATAACGGTTTTGCCGAAGAAGGATCGCGACGCCGTCCTGCTCCGTTACTTTCAGCGCCGGAGCCTGCGCGAAGTGGGGAAAGAACTGGGAACCAGCGAGGACGGAGCGCGGAAGCGCGGGGATCGAGCCGTCGGGAAATTGCGCGGCTTCTTCGCCGGCAAAGGGCTGACGTTGTCGGCGGCGTTCCTGGTCGGCGCCCTGTCGGAGAAAGCCATGCAGGCGGCTCCAGGCACACTGGCAACAGTGGTGCGGGGCGTGGGTCATTCAAGCGGCGCGGCATTGCCGGCGTCGGCGCTGGCGCTCGCGACCGGAGCGCTGAAAGAGATGTTTTGGGTGAAGGCCAGGGTCGTTCTGGGAGCAGGAACCCTGGCAGTGATCAGCGCGTTGGTCGCGACAGCGACCTGGCAATCCAGCATGCACCGGAACCAGTCGCACGCGGCGAGGCAATTGGCAGCGCTGCCGGCGAGTGAACTGCGGGCGAGCGTTTCGAACAGCGACGACGCGCCAGAGGAATCGGCGCGACAGGGAGTGGGGAGGAAACTGCCGTTGCTCGTCGTGGGGGCCCAAGGCGGGCAACCGTTGGCGGGAGCAGGGGCGATGGCGTCCTATTTTCCGCGGACCTGGGAAGATGCAGCGCATCTGAATTTCACGACGGACGAGCTCGGACATTGTGCGGTACCCGTGTCCGACAGGGAGTTCGAAATCCTGCGTATCTGGATTTCCGCGCCGGGCCACGTTCCCAAAGTCATTGATTGGCGCAAATACGAATTCCAAGCCCAACCGGAGGAATACGTCGTCCGCCTGGAGCCGGGCGGAGTCATTGGCGGCGTGGTAAAAGATGAAGCGGATCAACCGGTGTCGCAGGCGAAGCTCCGGGTATCCGGCGTGGGAAGGGTTTCTTCGCAGCGTGAGAATATCGGCTATCGTGACGAGTCTTCTTCCGTTTTCTCCGATGACCACGGGCATTGGCGTTTTGACCAGGTGCCGATGGGTTTGGACACGCTGAAGTTCTTCGTAACTCATCCGGACTATGCGAAAGCCATGGTCTTTCTGCCATTAGCACCCCCTGGTTTCACGAATCACGTAGTGGTAATAAAGCGTGGCGTGGAGGTCTGGGGAACGGTGTCGAACAGGTTCGAGCTGCCGGTATTCGAGGCGGCAGTGGAAGAGGTGGACAGTTACGGCGGCCCTGCTGTATCGGCCAAGACCGACCTGCTCGGCGAGTTCACTCTGAACCACGTTAATCCCGGTCTCTTGAAGTTAAAAATCGACGCGAAGGGGTACAAAGCGCTCACGCGAACCGTGCTGATCACCACGAACGCAGAGGCGATCAGCTTCGTCCTGGAAGAAGCGCCGCCTGAGGATAAGGCCGATGCAGCCCCGGCTCCCGTCAAAACGGTCCGCCTCGCGGGCACGGTCAAGGACGAGGAAACAGGCCAGCCACTTGACCGGTTCAAGGTATTATTGGACGAAAGGCGGGGAACCCCGGGCCCGGACTTTTTGGGAGAAGGTAGAAACGGCGCCTTTGATTGGGAATACCCTGTGATGTTCTTCAACGAATATGCGCTGGAAATCCAGGCCGACGGATACACGCCCGAGGCGTCGCCTCCGGTTAAGGTCAGCGACGCAAAACAGTTCTTCGAGTTCAAGCTGAAGCGGAGCGCGGACATCACCGGTCGAGTGATGTTTCCCGATGGAGCGCCAGCCAGAGGGGCCGAAGTCTGGCTGGGTGGCGAGGACTTTGGTCCGATCATGGTGATGACGGCACTTAAGAAAGCCTTATTGTATCCGGGCATGGCTGCAAACGACGACTGGAGCATTCGGACCTTCACCGATGCCGAAGGTGCCTTCCGGTTTCAGCCCCGGCGTTCGGTCAATCGCGTGGTTGTGGAGCATGACTCGGGTTGCGCCGCGGTGGTTATGAACTCACCGAACGTGGGAACGATTGTCCTTCAGCCCTGGGGGCGAATTACCGGAGTGGTTCGCTCCGGAAATCGGGCGGAAAGCAACTGCAGTTTAGGGATTCAACCTCAGGCATCGGCTTCCGGCAGTCCCGAGGTTCCGTATTCGCACAACATTCAAGCGGACGGCTACGGCAGGTTTGCCTTCGAGCGCGTGCCCCCCGGCAAACATCGGGTCTATCGCATCACCAGTTTGCATGGCGACTCTGCCGGATTTTACGGCATCAGTCATTACACACCCGTCGAAGTCATGCCTGGAGAGACCAGCGAGATAGTGATCGGCGGAACTGGGCGTGTGGTAGTAGGGCGAGTCAACTTTGGATCGCACAAGTTTATGCCCCACTGGACCACGTTGCTCCAAACCCTCGCTCGTCCGACCACTGGCACGCCGCCATCTGCGCCTCGTGCCTCATCGGACGCGAACGCGATGCGCGCTTATCATCGGGCCTGGAACGAACATGAAGCCAAACAGCAACGCTACTACTTCGGCCTCAAACCGGACGGCAGTTTCGTGGTGGAGGACGTATTGCCGGGCGCTTACCGGTTGGAAATCCGCGTGACCGAGCCGCCGAAAGATCCGCTGGATCCCGAAGGCGGATTTGCTTTCACGCCCGAGCTCGGTTCGTTAACGAAGGACGTTGTCGTTCCCGAGGCTTCCCCTGAGCAGCCTGAGCAACCCTTCGATTCGGGAGTATTCACGCTGCAGTTCAAAGCAGAGGGAAAAGTTGGCGATTGATCAGGATCGCCCGAACCAGCGGTGAACGGTCAATCGCGTGGGTTGAACCGTGATTCGCTTCGTCGGAGTCCGCACCGTGCAGCCGTTCCTCGCTTTCAATGCTCCGGTCAGTGGCGGCTTGCTGGTGGTGGAGGGGTGGATGCCTGATTTTGCCATGAAAGAAGCGGTCGCCGAGTTTGGCCGCAACCACGATAGCAGCCTCTTCGTGACCGGAGGGCCTTTGAGCTTTGGCGCGCCCTTGTCGGAGTATCGCACCTACGCTGAACTGGGCGCAGCCACGATCGCGAAGCTC
>QHZN01000157.1 GCA_003225365.1 Acidobacteriota bacterium | reverse complement strand
CAAAGCTTTTCAGAAAATCGTCAGCGATGACAAAGATATGTACACCTACATCGTGAGCGGTTCCGAAGCTATCGCTGCTGCTTCGCCTCCCAAACCCGAAGCGGCCGATTTGTTTGGGCAAGCCCAACAAGCCTACGCTCGCTTCGACTTCAGAGCCGCCATTGACCTGCTGAAACGTTCCGTCAATGCGGACCCCAATTACGCGGATGCTTGGTCGAAGCTCGGACTCCTCGAGCTTGGCCAGCATCAAACCGACGAAGCGTTGGGAGACTTCCGAAAGGCCATTGCAGCCGACCCCACGAATGTCAGTAATTACCAGATTCTGGCTTTCCAGCTCGGACGACTGAAACGCGAACATGAAGCCATTGATCTTTGGCGTGACCTGTTGAAGCGCGAGCCGAACCAAAAGGAAGCGCACGCGAATTTGGGTGCCCTCCTGATGCGGCAAAAGAGCTACGACGAGGCCATCAAGGAGTACAAAGTCGCCATCCGGCTTTTTGAACCAAACTACTCCCTCGAGATGCAGCTCGGGGCCGCCTATTTGGAAGCTGGGGCCAACGATGAGGCGGTTGCCGCATACGAGAAAGCCGCCGAAATTGATCCTCGACCCCTCACTTGGAACAATGTCGCCTACGCCCTGGCGGAACGCAAATTGAAACTGCCTGAAGCCGAACGATTTGCCACTCAGGCAGTCCAGGAGGAAGAAAACCAGACCGCTAGGATCAGTCTGGACTCGCTGACCGATTCCGACTTGCGCTCGATGGATAGCCTGGCCTCTTACTGGGATACCCTGGGCTGGGTTTATTTTCAGCAGGGTGACTACGAAGAGGCAGAAAAGTATGTCGGGGCGGCGTGGGATTTGGAACAGGTGCGAGTGATTGGGGAGCACCTCGGCCAGATTTATGAAGCGCTCGGCAAAAAAGTGGCGGCGTCACGTCAGCTCGCTTTGGCAAGATCCCTTCCGCCTGGGGCACCGGTGATAGGGTTGCCTCCGGGATCCGGCCAACAAAGAAGCTTGACGATGTACGCCCCCGGAATGACCATCCCTACCGAGGAGCTGTCGCAAATGCGGCGCGCCAAACTGGGGAAGGTTTCCAGTCGCACAGGCAGCGCGGAGTTTTGGGTGTTGTTCGGCCAGGGCGCGAAAATCGAGCAAGTTAAGTTTATCAGCGGCCAAGAAGCCTTTCGCCCACTCGAGGGTGCAATCCGATCCGCCAAGTTCAAAGTCGTCCTACCCGACGCTCAAGCCGTGAAATTGCTCCGCCGCGGCATCCTCGTCTGCGAAGGGTCGGGGCTCGGATGCGATTTTACACTCCTTCCGCTTGAAAACGTCCGGTCAGTGCAGTGAGCCGATCCGGGCGAGTGTTTGGCGATTTCGGGGCATCTCCTGACTATCATGACTGTCCCCGTGCCGGAGGCGGTGCGCCAGGCACTCACGGCCCGAGGCCACAAGCTCGAAGTGCGCGGCGATTTTTCCACGCCGATGGGCGGCGGCCAGGCGGTGATCCACGATTCTTCGTCCGGCGTCAACTACGGCGCCTCTTCGCCACGCAAAGACGGCGCCGCCATCCCCGAACCCGACCCCTATTTCGGCCCGTACCCGCCTCGCTGATTTCTGTAATGCCCGTGGGTTTGGAAGCGCCATTCGAACCCGGCATGGCGTGTTGACCCAGTCTGGTGAGATGCCTATAATCGTCGTGCAAAAGGCCATCACCCTGACATGATTGGGACAACGGTTTCGCACTATCGCATAGTGGAAAAGGTCGGCGGCGGCGGAATGGGCGTGGTCTATAAGGCCGAGGACACCAAACTTCATCGCTTCGTCGCGCTGAAGTTCCTCCCCGAAGGGCTTGCCAAGGATCATCAGGCACTTGAACGGTTCCAGCGGGAAGCTCAGGCCGCCTCCGCCCTGGACCATCCCAACATTTGCACTATCTACGAAATCGGGGAGCACGAGGGCCAACCCTTCATCGCCATGCAATTGCTGGAAGGGCAGACCCTGCGGAACCTGATCGAGGGCAAGCCGCTCAAGATTGAGACGCTGCTCGACTTGGCGATCCAAATCACCGACGCGCTGGATGCAGCGCACCAGAAGGGGATCGTTCACCGAGACATCAAACCTGCCAACATCTTCGTGACTCCCCGCGGGCAAGCCAAGATTCTCGATTTCGGGCTGGCCAAGCTGGCGCCCGGAAGACATACGGGAGAAGTGGCGGGTGGCTCAGGTGCGCCAACCGCAACCGTCGAAGAGCTGTTGACCAGCCCCGGCGTGGCGATGGGGACTGTGGCCTATATGTCTCCCGAGCAGGCGCGGGGCGAGGAGCTCGATGCGCGCACGGACTTATTCAGCTTCGGCACCGTTCTCTACGAGATGGCCACGGGGCGGCACGCTTTCACCGGGGACACCTCGGCAGTGATCTTCACCGCCATCCTGACTCAGACACCCGCATCGGTCCTCCGGGTTAATCCGGATTTGCCGCCGGAGCTCGACCGCATCATTGTTCGAGCGCTCGAGAAAGACCGCGATCTGCGTTACCAAGGCGCCGCTGACCTGCGCGCCGAGCTCAGACGCCTGAAGCGCGAGAGCGACTCAGGGCGGTCGGCGTGGGTGTCGGCGGCCGCTTCGGGGTCCGGTGCGGCCGCCGTACAGCCGCCTGCCCCAGCCGCCGTCACACGGGCTGTCGCCACCAAAAGCCGGCGAGCCTTGTGGGTTGCGGGCGTGATCGTCGTGCTCGTTCTGGTTGCCGTTCTCGGGTTTCTCTTGCGCCCCAGTGTGCCGCCGCCCAAGATCTTGAACTACACCCAGCTTACCAGCGACGGCCGTGAGAAGATGCCACCCTGGGCATACCGTGGCTTGATGTTCACAGACGGATCTCGAATTTACTTCCTTGACGTCCCCGTGTCGAGTGGCCCTCCCGGAATTGCTCAAGTGGCCGGCGGCGGCGGAGAAATAACGCCGGTTTCATCTCCATTTGGTTTTACCCTCCCCCTTGGTCTCACGCCAGATGGTGCGAAGCTCCTGATCGTGAGCGCGGGAACGGACGAGTCTCCCCTATGGGCGTTGCCGGTGATCGGTGCTTCAGCACAACGGCTCGATGGCGCTATCGGGCACGCTGGCAGTTGGTCGCACGATGGCCAAAAACTAGTTTATGCGAACGCCAAGGACCTTTATCTTGCCAAGGCGGACGGCTCCGATTCCCGCAAGCTGGTCTCCCTCTCCGGGCCGGCTGACTACCTCTGCTGGTCACCGGATGACCGCCGGATTCGGTTTACGATCGAGAACCTACAGTTAAGCTCCGTCGTGTCACTTTGGGAAGTTGTTGCCGACGGCACAGGACTCCACCAACTTTTGCCCGGCTGGAACAACCCGCCTAACGAATGCTGTGGCGCTTGGACTCCGGATGGCAGGTATTACCTATTTCAGGCTCAGCGGCAGGGGCGAATCCAGGTCTGGGCGATCCGGGAAAAGGTGAGTTTCTGGGAAAAAGTCAATCCCGACCCCGTGCAAGTCACTACGGGCCCCATGAACATCATCAATCCGCTGCCGAGCCGGGACGGAAACAAACTATTTGTGCTCGGTGCGCAACGCAAGGGCCAGTTAGTCCGTTTCGACGCTAAGTCCGCCGAGTGGGTACCTTATCTATCAGGGATCTGGGCCGAGCAGGTGAGGTCTTCAAGCGATGGCCGATGGGTGGCCTACATCGCCGATCCCGACGGCACACTCTGGCGGGCCAAGACTGATAGCACAGAACGCCTCCAGTTGACTTATCCTCCCCTTGTTGCAGCGGTTCCAAGCTGGTCGCCTGACGGCAAGGAGATCGCGTACGCCGCGCGGGAACCCGGCAAGCCTTGGAACCTTTACGTCGCCTCTGTCGAGACGGGCGTGGCCCAGCCACTCGCGTCCTTGGGCGAAGACCAACTCGATCCAGGCTGGTCGCCCGACGGCGGTGCCCTGGTTTTCGGCGGCTCCGATGCACCCGGAGGCGAGATTCACCTTTTCGATCTCAAGACCCACCAGATCTCGTCGCTGCCGGGTTCGAAGAACCTGTTTTCCCCGCGTTGGTCGCCCGACGGAAAGTACATCGTCGCCCTGACCCCCGACCCCGAAGCCAAGCTGATGCTGTATGACGTGAAGGCGCAAAAATGGAGCGACCTCGGTGTCCCGCAGGCGGGGTTTATCGAGTGGTCGAGAGACTCTCAGTCCGTCTACTATAGCTCTTCCCCACCTCCCCCCGCGGTGACCGGCATTTATCGTGTCCGCATGGCCGACCACAAAGTAGGACTGGTGGTCAGCACGAGGGAGTTACGAACTGCGGGCGGCGTCTTCACCAGTTGGTACGGCCTTGCGCCGGATGACTCGCCTCTCGCGGTCCGCGACAGTGGCAGCCAGGAAATCTACGCCCTCGACGTAGAGTTCCCATGATCGGTAGGGTCGTTTCACATTATCGGATTCTCGAAAAGCTGGGCGGCGGCGGGATGGGTGTGGTCTATAAGGCCGAAGACACCAAGCTCCATCGCTTTGTCGCGCTCAAATTCCTGCCGGAAGAAATGTCCAAGGACCATCAAGCCTTGCAGCGCTTCCAGCGCGAGGCGCAGGCTGCCTCCGCCCTCAATCACCCCAACATCTGCACCATCTACGACGTGGACGAGCACGAAGGCCGGCCGTTCATCGCCATGGAGCTTTTGGAGGGGCAGACACTGAAGCACCGCATTGCCACCAAGCCTCGGAACGTCGAAGAGCTATTGGAGCTGAGCATCCAGCTTGCCGACGCGTTGGACGCGGCACATTCGAAAGGCATCGTCCATCGCGACATCAAGCCGGCGAACATTTTCGTGACCGAGCGCGAGCAGGCAAAGATCCTGGATTTCGGACTGGCCAAGCTTTCGCCGCAACGCTCGCCGGTTGCCGAGGCCGCCGGCGCGACAGCCATGCCAACGATGGGGGTGGCCGAAGAACATCTGACCAGCGCGGGCACGGCGATAGGGACGATGACCTACATGTCGCCGGAACAGGCGCTGGGCAAGGACCTCGACGCGCGCACGGACCTCTTCAGTCTGGGCGTCGTGCTCTACGAGATGGCCACGGGACGGCAAGCCTTCTTGGGCTTTACCGCGGCGGCCATCTTCGACGGGATTCTCAATAAGTCGCCCACCTCGCCCGTGCAATTGAATCCGGAGCTGCCCGTCAAGCTCGAAGAGATCATCAACAAGCTTATGGAGAAAGACCGCGACCTCCGCTATCAGGTTGCCTCCGAACTGCGCGCCGACCTGAAACGGTTGAAGCGCGATACGGATTCCGGTCGCACGGGGGCGACTTCCGCCATACCGGCTGCGGTCGAGGGGGTTCGCGAAACCCGCCCGCATCATCGATGGCGCGCCTGGGCGGCGATATCCGGCGGCGCTCTCATCGCCATCACGGCAATTGTAGGGTATCTTCTAACGCGCCCGGCAGCATTGCCGCGCGTACTGCGAACTGTCCAGCTCACCACCAACAACCGACAAAAAAGTGGTGTGGTCACCGACGGCACGCGACTCTATTTCGTGGATGGCCAAACAAGTCTCGTCCAAGTCTCCGTAACCGGCGGTCAGACGGCACCCATACCGACGTTGCTTCAGGAGGCGACCTTTGTCAGCTTGTTGGATGTCTCACCAGACGGGTCTGCGCTTCTGATGAATACAACTCGAGGGGTGGTTCCCGACGGCCCACTTTGGACCGTCCCTGTACTGGGCGGGTCGCCTCGCCGATTGGGCAACCTCGAAGTTCACAGCGCGGCGTGGTCGCCGGACGGAAAGCGGATTGCCTACTCCAAGGGGAACGAGATATTTCTGGCGAAGGGCGATGGGAGCGAACCCCGGCGGCTCTTATTAACGGCTGGAATGTCTGACGACCTCCGCTGGTCGCCCGACGGTACGATTCTGCGCTTTACCGTCAACGATCCTCAGACCAATAACCACTCCATCTGGCAGGCCTCATCGGAGGGAGGCAATCTTCGTCCACTGCTCTCGGGTTGGAACAACCCACCCAACGAATGCTGCGGCAACTGGACGCCGGATGGAAAGTATTTCGTCTTCCAGGCCGTCCGCGACGGGACGGCAAACGTCTGGGCCCTCGGCGAACTCCGAGGCCTTTTCCGGACAACCCGCCAGGAGCCTGTGCAGTTGACGACGGGGCCGCTGAATATCGGCGATCCTGTCCCGAGCAGGGACGGCAAGGAGCTCTTTGTCGAAGGCTGGCACCCCCGGGGAGAATTGGTGCGCTACGATGCGACCTCAAGACAGTTCGCCCCTTATCTTTCGGGGATCTCGGCGATGGGGCTGGACTTCTCTCGTGATGGAGAGTGGGTCGCCTACAACGACGGCACCGATGGCACCATGTGGCGAAGTAAAGTGGACGGGACCCAAAAGCTCCAACTTGCTTTCCCGCCCATGCAGGCCTACCTGCCTCGGTGGTCTCCGGATGGCAACGAGATCGCCTTCTTTGGTCATCCGCCCGGCGAACCCTGGCAAATCTATGTTGTCCCCGCCGCTGGAGGGCCACCCGAACTAATCTATCGCAGTGGAAATAACCTCGCGGACCCTAACTGGTCGCCAGACGGCAAATCGCTGGTCTTCGCAGAGAATGCGAAAAGCAATCAGGGGTCAGCCGTCTACGTGTTCGAGATGAAAACGCGAAACGCCTCGAAACTCCCAGGCTCCGATGGCCTGTTTTCTCCTCGCTGGTCCCCCAACGGACGCTACGTAGCGGCCCTTACGCTGGATTCTCTCAAGCTCATGCTTTTTGATTTCACGACTCAGAAATGGACTGAGCTCGCCAAGATGTTGGTATCCTATCCGAATTGGTCCCGAGACGGGCGTTATTTGTATTTTGACGGAGATGTCGGCAACGAAGAGGGCTACTTCCGCTTACAAATCAGCGACCGCAAACTGGAGCGCATCTTCAGCCTGAAAGGGTTTCAGCAGGCCGGAGGCGCCTTCGGATACTGGTCCGGCCTCGCCCCGGACGAATCTCCGCTGCTTGTTCGCGACGCCAGCATCCAGGAAATCTACGCTCTGGACGTAGCCTGGCCATAGCAGTCAGCCAAGCTGGGGCACATACCCGCCTCACGGACCTTCACCACCAGGGTGACGCATAGATTCCGCTCTGCGGGACTAATGCGATCTAAAGTTGGCGCGGATTGAAACATCGAGCGACCTGCCTTGTGGTATATATTGGGCGCTCCAAAATCTAGTGACAACCGCTCCTGGAGCGCCGGTCCGAGCCTGCCCCCGGCGGGGTCGAGAACCCGCGTCGGAATTTCGTCCGTCAGCCGACGGATGCTTGAGCAAATGAGCGTCTCTTTATTTTACAGTTCTCGACATTTATTCGGCGAGTAGCTACGCCTCCTGGCTTGTAAACTTTCCCCTTGACAAGATAACTCTACATATGTAGAGTTGATCTCCATGGGGGAACCGAGCGATATCCGAGTCTCACCGCAAACGTTAAGCGTCCTCGAGGCGTTGCTCGAAGAACCTGCTGCGTGGCGATATGGGTACGATTTGAGCCGCGAGACGGGGCTGAAGTCGGGGACGCTGTACCCGGTCCTGATGCGCCTGGCCGAGCGGCGACTGCTGGAGACGCGCTGGGAAGCGACAGAGCCGGGACGGCCGCCGCGCCACATGTACCGGCTGACAACCCGCGGGGCTGAACTCGCGCGGGGGAAGCTCTCTCAGGCGCGGCGAAAGAGGGCGCTCGCCCGGCCGGCGCTTAGTGATTCGTCTCCGCTCACAGTTCGACTTTCGCTCACTGTCCCGAGCGCCAGCCGAGGGACCGTCCTGATCCCTCACTCGTTCAAGGTCAGGCTGAAGGAATGAAGACGGAGCCTTTCGAAGGGCGGCGTGCGAAGCTGATGCGAAATAGACGGCTCGACCAACCTGCTTGGGTAGGCAAGTTTGCCACATGGCTGCTGCGCTCATCGCTCGATCTCGCTCCGGCCCAGGTCCGTCCGTGGGGCGACGGGATGCTCGCGGAACTGCGCTTCGTCGAGGGCTCTTGGGCGAGCCTCAGTTGGGCGGTGGGCGGCACATGTTTGCTGCTGAAACATTCGCTGATTTCATTCTTCGCGGGATCGGGCGGCGGGTCAGCGGCCCGCGAGCCATTGGCGGGTTTCGATGAGGAGGGTGGCATGAAAAAGCTGGCTGCTTGGGTGGCGGGGCTTTCGGCCGCAATGTCGCTGCTGCTTCTGTTATCACCCGTCTTCCGGCAGGGACTGCGGGTGGTGGAGTCGAGCTGGCGGACGGCGTTTTCCCGGCCACTAATGTCCGAGCGCGAGCGGAAATCCCTCGCCCAGCGGGCTCGCGCCGAGCACGACGCGCGAACTCTCGCCTTCCTCGCCTTGCAATCGCTTCCAACAGAGGAGAGCGTGAGGCTGGCGGACGAAGCGGTGAAGTTGGACCCCGGCTTGACTTGGGTTTATGCCTCTCTCGAAGTACGCCACCGAAAGAATCCTGAATCTGACCGTTGGGTCGAGCAATTGAATCAATGGGACCCCGACAACGCTGTCCCCAAGCTCGTCGTCGCCGGCCGAATTTGCGACGAAACGTTCTTGCGCGTTCCCTTCGGGCAGGTGGAGGCGAGCCTCGCCGCCAATCGGCAGTGGCGGGATGCGATGGCCGCGGCTTTCCGCTCCCCGCGTTATGATTCATATTTTGGAAAGTTGTTCGACCTCGACCGCGACGTCATGACTCGTCGAGGGCTCGACCAGCCGATGGCAGTGATGGGCGCCCTGGCGGTCTTTGGTTTTCCAAACCTTGGGAGTCTCCAGGCGTACGAGAAAATCCTGCTGGCCGAAGGGAAGAAGTTCGAAAGCGCGGGGGACTTGAAGCGCGCGTCGGAAAGCTATTGGACCGTGGTTAGGTTTGCTCAGTTGATGCAGTTACACAGCTCGACCGATTTGGAACGGTTGGTGGCGGCCCACATGCTCGCCGAGGGGAGCGCGCCTTTGAAGACGATTGCGCAACGGCAAGGGGCGACAGATGAAAGCGCCGCCCTAGCCTACCAAGTCGAACAATGGAGTACCGCTCAAGAGAGTTGGTGGGACGATCACTTTTGGCGGGAGGCGTACCTTTGGAACGCCCGGATCGCTGGCGATTCGTCGCTCGTGTTAGTGCTGTCGCTCGGGCTGGTGCTTGTGTCCGTGCTGTATTTGGGGATTCGTCGGCTGCGCAGCCTGCCCAGCTCGAATCGCCGCCTCCGTCTGGCTCAGGGAATGGCTGTGGCTGGTGCCGCCGGGCTCCTGGTCTCCTCGCTGACGTTGTTCCTCAGCTACCGCCCTTTCGCGGAAATCTACAGTCATTTTCTGGAGCAGCGCGGTGCCCACGGCGTTCGCTCCATGACTCCTTTCTTCGACTTCTGGGGCCCCTCGACTGACATCATGCGGTTTGTCGAATTCAGACCCTTCGCCGTTTCATTCTGGTACGCCTTCATTGCAGCGGGACTCATTGCTTTGACGTTGATGACCAAGCGCCTTGTTCAACGGAGATTGAAGCCCAAGCTTGCGGGATGAAGTAGAATTAGAAGAAGGAGTCGAGACTGTGAGGAAAGCAGAATGCTGCCGAATGAGAACGCGATCATCCGCGGCACAAGCGAGAAACGCGAGCCGAGCACGCACGACATGCCGCTCTGACGGATTGCGGCGCTAGGGTCGCTGTGCATATTCGAGGCACGTCGGACTCGCTTCTCGTTTCAATTGTCGTTGGGGTTTTAAGGGCAGAACAGACTCGGGGACCATTGCTATAACGTAGAACATCCACAACTCTGGCTAAGGCAAAGATCACTTACTACTTCTGTATGCGAGGGCGACGCGCGAAGGCCTTGAGCTCGACTGGCCGGGGTTGCCAGATCCTCATTCCCTGGGAACGCTTGCCGCGGTTCTTCGGCGAGGAGATGAAATCGAGCATTTTCGCCGTGGCGAACGCCATAATTGCCAACCCGCCCATGGCGAAGGAGGTCTCGAGACCTTCCGACCCGGTAGCCATCCATATCCAACAAGCACCAAGAACCCCCCACCAGAACATTTGTTTTCTCCTTGAAGTACACTCGAATACTATGATATCGACCGTTTTATGTAAATTCCCCAAAGGTACTACCCCCCTGGCACTTTAGTGCCCCCCCAATTCTTGGTGATTGGGGCGCCGTTCCGGGCTCCTATTTCGTTCTTTCGCTTGCGGACTGAAAGGCCAGGTCGGTTTGGAGGGGCTCTTCCGCCGAAGTGGAAACCTCGACAATCTTTTCAAGCTCGGGGAAGCGGCGCAGCAAATCTTCCGGAGCGCGCACACGGCGGTGGGTCAATAGGTTGAGCAGTTGCAATGCGTTGGCGACGCCTTTGCCCTGGAAATGGTTATTGGTGATGACAAATGTGACGTCCGTCCGCGCGGACACGTTCCCGATCCGTTCCGCCCACGGCCTCAGCTCTTCCACCGAGTAGAGGTAGTTGTAGCGTTCCGAGGAGTTCTCGTTGGAGGTGAACCACTTCACGTAATTGCGGCCGTGCAGACGCACGTAGCCCAGGTGGCTTTCGGGAATAACGTATTCGCTTGGGGCGAGCGAGTCGCCGATCACCGGCTGGTCAATGTTCGAGAATCCCACGCCAAGCTCTGCCAGCATCTGAAACGTCTCCGGCCGGTTCCACGAGCGGTGGCGGACTTCTACGACCCGCGGGTATTCCATGAACCGAATGCAAAGCCCCGCAAGGTAGTCCCGCTCCTCGCGCGTGTTCTTGAAAGACCATGGGAATTGTAGGAGCAGCGCGCCCAAGCGTCCCGCGTCGGCCAGCGGCTGGAGCGCCCGCTTGAACGTCATTTCGTCTTCGAGCGTGGCGGTTCGCTCGTGCGTGAATCGCTGCCAGAGCTTGGCCGTAAACAGGAAATCCTTGTTGTGCTCGATGCGCCGCACCCAGCTCGCCGCCGTGGCCGCCGTTGGCGGGCTGTAAAATGTCGAATTGATTTCGATGGTGTCGAAAAACCGGGCCAAGTAGGATGCAGCGTGAAAGCCTCGGGGCTTTTGGCGCGGGTAGACGATGCCCTCCCAGTCGGGATACGACCACCCGGCCGGGCCGACCCGAACGCGCGCGGCGAGTGGCTTCCGTTCCATATTTGCCTTTTGTTCGCCTCCAAGTTTACGACCCTCCCCCGGCGCTGTCAACACAAATCCCCGGAATTATGCACTTGACAAAGCAAACGGATCATGCTACATTTAGGGCATGAAAAACGCAGGATTGCTCGCCCCACAGTACCGAGACGAAGATGCCGCAAGAGCGCACATCGAAAAGACACGCTGGCCCGATGGCCCAGTCTGCCCGCATTGCGGCGTCATCAATGAAGCC
>QHZN01000156.1 GCA_003225365.1 Acidobacteriota bacterium | reverse complement strand
CCCCATCACGGATCGTGGGGGCGGGTCTCAGACCCGCCCTTACACCGGCCCCGCCACTTTCGGCGACATCATGCGCTCCGGCGGCTTCGATTGCGTCATCGGCAACCCGCCGTACGGCGCCGCGATGATGGAGGTGGAAGAAGAATATATGCGGTCGAGGTTCCGGACGGCCACCAGGGATCTGGACAGCTATACGATGTTCGTAGAGAAGGCAGTCGGTGTATCGCGGACTGGCGGGCGAATAGGGATGATAGTACCCACGGGCTGGTATAGTGGGCCGAAATTCTCCGCCCTGCGGCGCTTGGTTGCGACGGCGACCGATCCGCGGGCTTTCGTTAACCTCCCATATGACGTATTTCCCGCATGGGTGGACACCACCGTGTTCATCCTGGCCAAGAGGTCACAACCGCTTTCTTGGCCGCGCAGCGCCCGATGTACGCTCATCCTGAAAACTTTCCCCAAACGTCACACGATCGATTCGGTGACCGAATTCGATGACGGCGTGGAACCGGCGGAGCTGACGGACTGGCTCACGGGCACCTCCGACGAGTTTCTTACATACGCGGCCACGAGCCAAACCGCGATCCTTCACAGGATTCAGAGCGTCTCAAAGCCGCTCTCGGATTTCGCCGACGTGCAGCGAGGCGTGACGCCCTTCCGCCTCACGCCGACTCGCGAACACGGGAACTGCGCCCACGCTTTCGCGGGCACAGTGAAGCGCTATTCGCTCGACCTCGGTCCCAGGCGGTACGTCAGGTTCGACGACAGCCTTGCTGAGCCAAAGCCCGAGAGGTATTTCAAGGGCAAGCGCCTGCTACTGCGTGAGCTGATAAGCCGCCAGTTCCGGCTTCAGGCGGTTAATATCGATGGAGATTTAGTCACGAATAAGTCAATGCAGTCGATCCTGCCGATTCCGCGCGGACCGGACCTTAGCTACCTCCTGGGCTGTCTCAATAGCCGTTTGATGTCGTGGTACTTCCTTCGGAGATCAAACATCGCTCAGCGGGACGACTTCCCGAAGATCGTTCTCAGGGAAACGCGTGCGCTTCCCATCCGCGTGATCAACTTCTCCGACCCGGCGGGCAAGGCCCGGCACGACAAGATGGTGGCGCTGGTCGGGCGGATGCTGGAATTGAACAAGCGGAAACATTCGGGCGCTGTAGCGGCGATGTCCTCATCGCCGCCCTCAGCCAAATCGCCGGTGGGGACACCGGCGCTACAACTGGAGCGCCAGATCGTGGCCACCGACTCCGAAATCGACAATCTGGTTTACGAGCTTTACGGCATCACGAGCGAAGAACGCAAAATCATCGAAGGAGCGCTGTAGCATGGGCTCTCGCGTGCCGCCTCGAGCTGTGGAAGAGCCGGGAGTGCCAACCGATCCTGTGGAATATGCCCTGTTCCGATACGTGGGGCTTAGGCACGGCGATAACGCCGCCCATCCTTTTGACTGGGACCGCTTCTACAGTTTTGTCGTTCTAGCACACGCACGTAGGAAGGGTTGGGACGCATCCGACGTAAAGGCTCGGATGGTGCGCTATGGCCTTCCCGAAGGTAAAGCTAGCGAAATGGCAAAGATTTATTGGCACTGCCGCTGCGCCCTGTGGGTGAGGTCGCGGCGGACAGATCGCATTGGGTATGCGCACTGGATGAGAAGGGAGGGGTTCCGGGTCACGTAGCTGATAGGCGTAGACGGCTGGACGCTCTTGCCGCTCAGCGGCTGGCGACCGACAACGCCCGGCACGACAAGATGGCGGCGCTAGTGCCGGAAGTGGCGGACGCCCGTGAACGCCATACCGAGACGAATCGCTGCTGCGTCCGCCGTCAGAAATTGAACCGGTATCCGATGATCCATTTGACGATCAAGCGGTCGGTCGAGCGCGTGAAGCCGTCGCCGACTCCAATGTTGATCTCCCACTGAGGGGCCAGTTTGAGGTCGAGGGTCGGAAAGATCTGGTGTTGCTGCTCGGCCAGCGGATCGAAGCCCGTCACCGGACCCATCGCGCCGTAGTACTCGACTCCCGCCGCGATCTTCTTCGTGGCGTCGTAACTGAATTTGAAGTTCGGCGAAAACTCGAATCCTTTGGCGACGCTTTCGCCGTGGAAGGAGCGGTCGAGGGTGGGATTGAGCGACCAATACCAGCGGCCCACTTGCTTGTCCACGATAGGCCGAATTTCCCAGGTCCAGGTGTCGGGCGAAAATTTCCGCCGCTGATAGCCGATTTCGTTGGAAATGCTTACGCCAACGGGCCAGTGCCAGCTATCGGGCGCGCGAAAACGCGGGCGGATGTGGCTCCCCACCCAGTCCCAGCCGTCCCCGGCTCGGGCGCTGGTGAAGATGTACAGGCCAGTCTCGAACCAGGGCGCGAAGCCGCGCGTGATCTCGATGGTTTCGTGCCAGGCATGATTCGTGGGCGCGACCCCGCCTTGAGTTCCTTTGCTGCCTTGGGCGGTGAAGTTGCTGTGCAGCTCGACCATGGTATGGTGGGGCGCGACCGTGTCGTAAGAGTAGACTTGGATTTCGTAGTTTTCCTGGGCCGGGGCGCGGCCGGGTGAGAGGAAGAAAACGACCAATAAAAGCGTTGCCGAAATCTCAAGTTTTTCGAATCGAGTTCCGCGACTCATCCCGCAATTATATGTCTGAAATGCCATGGGAAGGGCCTTCGCTCCGCCTCCGTTTCTCGGGCGGTGAAAAGGCCGCTCAAAACCGGAATCATTGACAGCAGGCCTCGTCACAGGGGCAAGCGATCAAGGTCATTCCCATTCCCGAGAGCTTGGGTTAGTTTAAGTAGGAGACTGGTGGCTGCCAAGAGGCGAATGGCGCCCTGTCTCGGCAGGAGGAAGCTGGGGATTTGGAGAGAAAACAGTTCGCGCGGAGAGGCGCTGGCTTAACAGCTTTGGATCCTGGCCTCGAAAGGAAGCTCGGATGAGCAACAAAAACCCCCTGACATTCTTGCTGCCCTGAAAGCCGAACTTGCCCTCATCATAGAGGGTGGGTACCGCCGCCCGCCCGAGCCCTCTTGGCGTGCCCGCTCGACTTTCCAGGACTCGCCGATTTGCCCGAATTTCCGCCACTCCGGGGAGGCTAGACCCTGCATGGTCTGCAGCAGACTTACGTCCTACCTTCCGCAGTGTCGGCTGTCACGAATCTTTGTGACTCCAGACTTTCTCTAATTCTCATCAGCGAGTCCGCGTGGCGCTGGATGAGCTTGTTCAGGCACGTCATCGAGCACGACGCGTCATCGTACTGGCTGACGGAGGTCAGGTCGTAGTCCCGAAAGATAAAAGCCTTTCCGTCGGTGCGCGACAGAAACCAGCGGTTGGCCTCAGCCTTATGGCGCAGACAAACTCCGCATTGCGGAGCGTTGGAGAATTTAACGGGCATTTTATAAGGTCTCCTCTGCGGCGCCCTTCACTGGACTCTAAGCGCCACGTTGAGTTTGCTCCGGCGCGGCCACAGGGACGCGAAAACGGCGAACACGCAAATCTGATCGCAACGGGCCCTTGGGAGCCGTCGCAAAAGTCAGGGGCCCATGAAGAACCCGAGAATTGAAAACCGCAGGCCTCCGCTATTCGCGCGCTGAAGGCGTTACTTGTCGCAACCCAGATGCTTGCCGATTTGGCTGTGAATCTTGCTATGGACCAGCGAGAATCCGGTGTTTATCGAGCTTGATACGCCCTCGATTCCGATAACCGCCCCGAGAGCGACGTGCGAAGCGAGAAGGGCATACTCAATGACGTCTTGAGCTGATTCCTCCTCGTGAAGCGCCATAACCAGCTCTCGTGTGAATAAAAACGAGCGGCGCATACTTCTCTCCTTCCGCGGGGACCACTTGTGCTCCACCATTCCCCGGAGAAAGCCCACATCAACCAGTATAACACATTACTGCTTCTTACGGAATCATTTTAGGAAGAGACCTTATAACACGCGGAAAATCTCTTTTTGGCTCCGAACAGCTTCGACCATACACCGAGCAGACGGAATCCGGGCTCAAGTTTGCCTGGTAGCTTGGGGAGTCAAGCCCGGTCTGTCCAACGAGGGTCCGGAAGCTGCTAAGTTGTCATTCTTAAGGGGGTTGGCCTCCAGCACGGAATTTGAACCTGTGTTGCCACCGTGATTGTTCGATTCATCGTGTGCTTTCGGCAGGCATGCGTGACTTGACCGATTACGGGCTGGCAACTTCATCAGGCGCTCCGGGCGCGACTGATAATGCCTAACCCATGCGCTCGATCAGACAAACCACTTGCGCCGTGTAATTCCGGGCGGTTAACTCGGCCACACTCTGGTTCGGGTAGGTCTTCGCGTACCATCCGGGAGTGCCCGCGTACTGGGCGCGCGGAATGGCGATATTCGCCTGCAACTGCGTAACGTCGCACGTGAAGCCCTTATCGGGTCGGCCCGCGCTGTAGTACATCTCTGCTTCGTAAATGCGTCTCAAAACGGAAGGCAGCTCTTGCGTTTCGACGCGCCGCCGTTCCGCTATGCTGGCGGCCAGTGAATACGCGCCGATCGCCACGCCTGCCAGTAAGGCGAAACGCAAACAATACCGAACCGGCTTGCTGCCGATAAGCAGGGCCAGCGTGATGCCAAAGCCAGCCAGGCTTACGAAGGGGCCCACGAAGAGGACGGCTGTGGGGAGAGCGAATATGTCGCCGCTGAAATGGTGGCCCCCATGTCTAGCCGCCGTCACCTTGTGGATGCACAAAATCCAGGCCACGAACCCCGCGAGCATCACGCTGCCAGAGTGCTGGCTGCCGAGCTTCCGACGGGCCAGGATGACAAGCAACAGGGGAGCCGGGAGAGCGAACAGCGCGTTTACGCAAGACGTTGCAAACGGCCTGGGGTCAAATTGGTGCTGCTGGGCCTCGTAATAGGAGAAGAAGAGCCCGCGGCCATCGCCAGCACCTTTGCGCGCGATATCGTCACTTCTTGACCTCAATCTGCGTGATGACCTCCACGGGCCGACCGTTGAGGATGGTCGGCGCATAGACCCAGTACTTCACCGCGTCGAGCGTGGCCGGTCTGCACACTACATCGCCCCTATCGACGTGAGCCTCTCGGACAGCGCCGTCCTTGCCGATAATGGCGGTCAGGTGGACTGCGCCAGACTTCCCCCGACAGATGACCTCGGCCGGACCAACATAAACAGGTGGAGTTTGCTTGACCAGCTTTCTCGCCTGGACTCCACCGTCGACGCGGATTGGCTCGGAGGATCGGCGGTCTGGTTCGGTCACCAGTTCACCGGTCTGATCGATGGACAGGAAGAAATTCGACGAGGTGTCAGGAGGCCGGGGGGTTGCGGTAACCTGGAACTGGTGCGCTCCGGGACCGCCAGGACAATGCAGCTCGACATTGTAACCCCGCCCGTCCGTGTAATAAATATAAAGGTCGCTGCGATTCCATCCCGGATCCCATCGGCGCTCGCGAACTGCTGGCAGTTGGTCGTTAACGTCGCACGTGAAGCTCTTGTCGGGCTGAATCGCACTGTAGGCCATCTCTGCTTCATAGATGCGTTTTAGAAACGCCGGCAGGTCTCGTCTTTCCATACGTCGCTGTCGCGCCGCGTCAAAGGCCGGTCCGGCCAGCAGCTCTCCGGTCTCATCGATGGATATTGAGAAATGGGGCGAGCTGCTGTAAGACGCTGCAGCAACCCTGAAACCATAGGGGCCGACATAGGAGCAATCGAGTTGTACGAAATATCGTCGGCTAGCCATCGCGAAGCGCCTTTCACCGCGCCAGTTGAGCGCGGCTACCGCCGGCAACTGCGTTGGGTCGCAGGTGAAGTGCTTGTCTGACCGGGCCGCGCTGTAGGCCATCTCCGCCTCGTAAATGCGCTTTAGGAGCGCCGGCAGTTCTTGTGTTTCGAGGCGGCGCCGCTGCGCCCTGTCCATGGCCGGCAACGATCCACCGAGCCCTAACCCGATCGCTAGCAGGGCGAAATAGAGAGAGCGCGGAATACGCGTTCGGCTCAAGCGGCGGCCGATCGCGCCGCCGGCAAGAGGCGCGAGGAAACTCATCGGGAAACCCCACACCAAGGCGACAAGCCAAGGCGGGAGGACGAGGAAGTGGCCGTGATATCCAGGCTCCAGTAGACCTTCAAGGATCGCGCTGAAATAGACCCCCAGGCCCAAGCTAACCGTAACGCGGAGCCATGCCGATGGGAATACCCCAACGAGGCCGATCGCGCTAAGAAGCAGAGCCACTTCATACCATTGCCAATCCCATAAGAGAGAATTAGAGAAACGAAAGAAGGGGCTTTCCTCCTGATAACAGCGAAGGAAGAGGAACCCGCCTGCCACGAAACCGCTGGCCATCGCCAGCATCTTTACTCGAGACATCGTCACCTCCGCGCGATTTCCAGAGTAGGATGGCGGAACGGGCGGAGAGCGTGGTGGATTCGCTTTCGAGTGAACCATGAAGCCCTCCCCTACACCCAATCGGGAGGCTGACCACTCCCGGAAAGGCTGCCCATGCAGATCCTACACCCTTTTGCCGGCTCCATCCTCTGGAGGAGCTGCGGCTTGTGTGAAGCAAGCGCCAAGGCTGCCGGAGACCCCTTCACGGGAAGCATTACCTCTGATGGAGTGAGATCGTCACGGTTAGGTGAATCGAGGACCTGAAGCGTCAGCCGGTCGACCCCAGGATCACAAAGAGCGAGAGCCGCGCGGGTGCAATGACTTATCTGACAGATGCTGGCAGAGATTGCGTTCAGAAGCCCGCGAATGTCGAGATGGGGAACGAGCGTGTTGGTGATTTCAAGCAGTAAAGCCTCGTCTGCCCTTTTCCGCTCGGACATGTCGCGCGTGACCTTCGCAAATCCGATCAGCCGCCCGGCTTCGTCCTTGAGAGCTGTAATGACCACATTCGCCCAAAAGCGGGAACCGTCCCGACGCAACCTCCAGCCCTCGTCTTCAACACATCCCTCCTCCGCCGCGACCTGGGAGGCTGTGGACGTTGGGCGCGGTGGGCTCGGCGGGCGGCGGTGCTGTCGGTTTGCGTTTCGGGGCGCGTAGGGGCCTGTGGGCGTGGGTGCGTCCGCCCGCCCCTGCGCCGGCGTCGACATAAGCCGAGAGCTCAGGCGTGCCCTCCTCCAACTCCCGGACGATCGGCTGGTCAAGGCCTTCGCCAAGGGCAAGTCCGACATCTCCGACGAGTTGGTGTTCACTTCTGAGGCAGGCACACCGATCGAGATGAACAACTTCTCCGAAAGGGTTTTCAAGCCACTTCTCTCGCGTGCGGGGCTCCAGAGGATCCGCTTTCACGTTCTTCGGGACAGCTATGGAAGCTTGCTCATCCAAGCTGGCGCCTCGCTAGCCTATGTACGGGACCAGATGGCGCACAGCTCGATCCAGGTGACTGTAGACCTCTCCGGGTACCTTATTCCAGGTGCCAACGTGGCATTCGTGGACAAGCTCGACGGGCAGATCAGTGGGCAACAATCCGCAACACAGCCGCAACAAAGGGCGAGGTTGGAATCGGACGGATTCAAGGAAGTTCTTGGGAATGAATGGCTGGGGGGCAGGGATTCGAACTTGAGGCGTTTAGGAGGCGTGAGCCCTTAGACTGCGCCAGGGTAAACTGCGCGGGAGCATCCTGCCGAAATCCTGAGCGGAGCCGAAGAACCAAGCGAAAGTCGAAAATACACAAGCCCGCCAGAGGACAGAAGGTGGCTGGGAGGCAGGGATTCGAACCCCGATACGCAGATCCAGAGTCTGCAGTCCTACCGTTAGACGACCTCCCAGAGTGGCCGCTTCTTCGACGGACCCGCGCTCGAACTATACTAGCAGGAAACCGCTCGCTACGCTTGCCGATGCAGGCTGCCAAACGCAAAGCAGCGGAGTGAGGCACAGAGAGTTGTGGAGCGGAAATTCAGAAGAGTCGGAAGGTCACTTCGACGGTCACGCGTACGGGGACGGGCGCCCCGTTTTTCTCGCCGGGATGGCACTTCCAAGTCTTTACGGTTTCAATGGCCTTATCATCCAGGCCCAAGCCCAGCGGTTTGAGGACTTTCGGGTCCGTAATGGTGCCGTTGGGCTGCACAACCGCCAGCAGCACGACCACGCCTTGGTATTTCGCTTTGCGCGCCTCTTCGGAGTAAGGGGGCTCAGGCTCGTAGTAGCAGGTCGGCGCAGAAACACGCCCGCCGACGCTATAAGCGCCGCCGCCATACGCGCCGCCATCACCCGGGCCGAAGCCACCGCCGCTGCCGGGGCCGACTCCTTGGCCATTTCCTGTGCCGATTCCACCGCCCGTGCCGGGTCCGTTCGACGCCGGGCCCACGACGCCTTGCGGGTCGCCAAAGACTGAGCTCTTTGCCATCTGCGGCACCTTCAACTGAGGCGGCCCGAGGAGTTCAGGCTGCACGGCAATCTGAGGGTGCGGAATCTCAATTTTTGCTTGCGGCGGCGCCAGCGGAGTTTTGGAGAATTTCGGCAAGGCGCCCTTCGATGCGGGAACCGGACTGCGGTCTCCGCCGCCCCCACCGCCGCCGGTCTTTTTGGCCGGGCCTTGAAGATCAGGTGGCACGTATGGCGAGAGATCTATAAAGTGCGTGGTTTTTGCTACCACCTTCGTCGGTGGCCTGAAAATAATAAAGGGAACCGTTATGGCGGCGAGCATGACGCCGTGGACCAGGAGTGAATTGACCCAGGAAGCGGATTGCTGGCGGTAGTCCTGGAAAATGTCGGGCGGATAGGGGCGGTCTCTGAAGATCAGGCAACCCAGGATTTCGCCCACGATCATTCCGATGGCGGCACCCCAAACGGCCGTCGCCTCGTCCTTGAGCGCGACCAAGCCTGCGGCCGCGATGGCGCCCATCCCCAGCGCCAGGAACGCTCGCCGCATCGTCTGGGTGCGGTTGAACTTTCCAATGGGGTCGCGCGGCTCCTCGAAGGCGATGTGGAGCGTCGCCGGTAAGTCCATATACCACTGGCGCATCTCGGTGATTGGGAGCCGAGATTCGCCGCGGTAGTATTCGCGCGGGACCGTGATCTTGGGCTCGCGCAGCCGCTCAAGGATTTGGCGAAAAATCGATCTCAGCGTCGAGGACGAATCCACGAACGTGAGGCTGAACTGGTCCCGGCTGGCCATTTTCCCCTTCGGGTCAGTGCTCGGCTTCACGCGGTTCTGAAGGTCGGTAGACGCCATTCGGAGGGCTCTGATACTCCCTAGAAATTTATACTCCCGCTTCCCTCTGCTCGCCGCACTCCCTAATCAAGATGATTGGGAGCGCGACAAAGTTGCCTCCCGAGAAACCAGACTCTTCCCAGCGCTTGGGCGTTTTGTTCTTCGATCCAGTTTACCACATTTCGGACGAGTGTGAAGGACCAAGCCAAGCATTTGATCGAAGCCATGCCTTATGTCGCACAATAAAGTGTCAAGCGCCGGTCTGCGGTCGGCGTCTTCTGCCGCTCCCCGCCATGCGGGGCCGGGGCGAGGGGAGCACCAGCGAATGAACATCATTATTATTTTTGCTAGATACAGTAAGGATTTACAACGCTAGAACCATCAGTAAGCATATGGCGACTTTCGGCGGGTAATGTAAGGTTTAACTGCGCTACCTATTTGAGGGCTTCGATCACTTTTCCGGTAACCCCACTAAATATCTAAGTGAATTTGGATGCGTGGCGTGGTCACTATCGGTGTCCAATCATGCGGCCATACGTCACTATAATCAGATCACCTACGGCCACCCGAAAACTCCCCTTGACAAAACTACCCAGCTGTCCTAGTGTCATATGACAGGTGGCACCCATGTTACTCCAGATCAGCTTCAAGTCCGGCACTCCGATCTATCTTCAGATCGTCGATCAGATGAAGGACGCCGCCGCTTCCGGCGCGCTGCAGCCCGGCGAGGCGCTCCCCTCTATCCGTCCGCTGGCCGAGGAACTGCGCGTCAACCGCAACACCGTCGCCAAAGCCTATTCCGAGCTGGAAAGCCTGGGCCTCATTGAAACGCTACCGGGGAGGGGTTGTTTTTTGAAAGAGAATCATTCGGCATTGCGTAAGGAGGTCCGGCGCAAGCTGCTGATCGAGGAGATCGACCGTGTCGTCGTGCAAGCGCACCATTTGCAGGTGGCCCGCGATGAATTCCTGGAATTGATCCATGAACGAATGGATGTGCTCGACGACAAACGGCGCGCCAATGAAAATCAGAAGGAGGCTTAACCGGCCATGAACTCTCCCACTCCCGTCATCCAAATCGAAAATCTCGCCTATGCTTACGGACGCGCGGAGGCCGTCCATGACTTGAGCTTGAAGGTGGAGCCCGGCCGGTGTTACGGACTCTTCGGCCGCAACGGCGCGGGCAAAACGACCACAATGAAATGTCTCCTCAATCTGCTCCGTCCGCAGCGCGGGCAAGTGCGCGTATTCGGCCTCGATCCGGCTAAAGCCGAGGTGGCGGTGAAGCGCCGGCTAGCTTACGTGCCGGACCAGGTGGTGTTTTATCCGTGGATGAGCGTGCGCGAGACGCTCGACTACCTGGCGTCATTCCGGGAGCGCTGGAACCGGAAGACCGAGCAGGAGTTGCTCGAGCGTTTCCAGCTTGATCCGGCCCAGCGGACCGATGCTCTCTCGAAAGGTCAGCGAACGCAGGTGGCGTTGATCGCGGCGGTCTGCCCGGAGACGGACTTGTTGGTGCTGGACGAGCCGACGTCGGGTCTGGATCCCATCGTCCGCCGTGAGTTCATTGAGACGGTGATCGGCGCCTACCAGGAAGGAAATCCCGGCGACCGCGCGATTTTTGTCTCCACCCACCTCATCACCGAATTCGAGGGATTGATCGATGAGTTCACGATCATCGATCGCGGCCGCGCAGTGTTGACGCTCGAATCCGACCAAGCCCGCGAGCGTTATCAGAAAATTCGCGCGCGCTTTGCTCAATCGCCGCCGGAACTCGACCTCCGGGCGGCGCTGCGCGTGCGCCGCGAGGGGCGCGAGCTGGAGTTGATCGTTAATGGTTCTGGCCCCGAATTGATGGAGCGCCTGCGTCAGCACAATCCTGAGGCGCTCTCGACGGAGGCGCTGACGCTCGAGGAAATATTCGTCGCGACCTTGAAATCGTAGGAGACGGACATGAGCTCAAGAAGCACAAGAATAATGATGAAGGAAGCACGCGCACTGTTCCGGCCCTGGTGCGCCGTGATGATTCTGTGCGTGCTGCCGCTATTTCACGTCAGCCAGAGTCTGAGCGACATCAGTGTAGTGTTAGGCTACCTAGGCATTCCGATGCTGGCGACTCTCTCGCTAGGCTACGAATTCCAACACCGCACGCTTTCTCTACTGCTCACTCAACCCGTCAGCCGGATGGAAATCTGGGGCGAGAAGCTGAGCGTCACGATCGTCGCCGTCCTGTCGGCGGCCTTAATCCTCTGCTATGGCTGGCGGTCTCCGTTTCAGCAGGACCCGAAGCTTTGGGTGTTGGCCGGCGTATATCTCCTCGCCACAGTCCCCTCGGCGACGTTTTGGACTCTTTTCGCAAGAACCCCGATGGGCGGCTTCCTCCTGAACGCTATCTTCCCCTGGGTCGTCCTTCTGGTGTACTGGAAAGAGATTTTTAGATCGAATCGTTCGCCAGCCCGATCCATAACGTCCCTTTGGACGCTCGCCTTCGCCGCGCTATGCTACGCGGGCGTAATGCTCTGGCTTGGCGGGCGAAAGCTGGCACGATTCCAGGTGACGGGAGGAATGGCCGGCGACGATCTGCTAATGGCCGGTCCCCGCGTAATGCCTGAAACCTTGGCCGACTGGTTTCGCTGCCGACCATCCGGCGCAGTTCTCAACTTGATCCGCAAGGAATTTCGTTTGCTGCGGCCGCTCTGGCTGATCACGGCGCTGAGCCTCGTATACCTGACCTGCCTGACCCTGTTCAGGTTCATACTCTTGCGGGAATCGGACGCCCCACACCCGGAGGGAGTTCAGTTGGCTCTGTTCACTCCAGTGATTCTGTTCACTCCATTGATTGCAATTCTCGCGGGAAGCCTTTCGCTGTGGGAAGAAAGAAAGTCGGGGACGCAATCATGGCACATGACCCTGCCGGTGTCCGCGCGCCGACAGTGGCTGATCAAGCTGCTCATGGCCATGTTCACGGGCTCGGTTTGCGCGGCGCTGCTTCCAGTTTTAGTGATAGCCGCTCTTGGATTTATCTTCGGATCGCCTTTCATGTTTGTGGATCAGGCGATGGGCGGGTTGATAATCGCTGGTGGAACCCTCTTCGGGTTGCCCGTCATGATTCTGGGTCACGCCTTGCCCGGGCTGCTACTCACGGCGCTGGTCTTGACCCTTGCTTCATTCTGGTGCGCGTGCGCGGTCAATGGAACGGTGCGCGCGGCGCTGTGGTTTGCTCCGGCCATGAGCGCGGTCCTTTTTGCCGGTCAATGGGGCGGCTGGATTGCGCCAAGACTGGTCGCCCTCGTCGTTTCGAGGTTCGATCCCTTCACACGCTTCCGATTCACCGACGCAGTTGTGAATCTCCAGTTCTTCGTCATAAGCTTCATGCCATTGCGAATTGAACGGGCATACCTCTTGGTTGTAACGCTCTTGTTGATCCCGACCTTGCTCGTCGCTGTGATCCAAAGTTACCGGCTGTTCAGGGAACCGGCCCGGGACAGCATCTGGTCTGTGATCCAAAGTCTGTTGCCTCTGGCCATCACGGCATTCCTGTCTGTCTTTTGTTGGGCAGCCCTCCCTTCCTTGACGGATCAGACCAATGGAACAGTTGTCTCCGCGGGTCAGACGCGCCATTACTTGCTGTACGTGCCGAAAACCTTCGATCGGTCCAGGGCGACGCCCTTGGTCATCAGCCTGCACCCCGCCGCGGGATGGCCAGCGCTTCAAATGGAAATAAGCCGGTGGAATGACTTGGCCGATGAGCACAGTTTCATTGTCGTCTACCCGTCTGGAACTGACGTTCCAAAGCACTGGGGCGAGGAATTGGACGTCACATTCATTTCGGATCTGATTGACAAGCTGGAAGGTGAGTACAACATCGATCCGACGCGCATCTATGCCGACGGAATGTCGAATGGTGGAGGCATGGCGTTTGCGTTGTCGTGCAGACTGTCCCATCGGATCGCGGCGGTCGGAGCCGTGGCGGCTGCACATCTGCTGCCCTGGAATTGGTGTGGAGATTCCAGGCCGGTGCCGACGGTGGCGTTTCATGGAACGGCCGACCGATTTGCCCCCTACCAGGGCGGGTCATCGCCGATCTACCCCTCACCGTTTCCGAACATTCGGGATTGGACAGCCCGTGTGGCTCGACGAAACCGATGTAAAGGAGATCCGATCGACGCTCGGATCACTGCGAGCGTCCGCCGTATCGAATATACGAACTGTTCTGAGAATGCGGACGTGGTTCTCTATACCATTGAGGGTGGGGGGCATACCTGGCCAGGCGGCAAGCCCTTGCCGGAACGGATGGTTGGGCGCACGACCCGTGAAATCAACGCCAGCAGAGTGATGTGGGCGTTCTTCGTCCAGCATCCGCTCGGATCGAAGTAACGCGCGAGGCTTTTGCTCGTCGCGCAACGACCCTCGACGACTACCCGCGATAAACGCCGTTGTGTGGACCAAACTCCTTCAGCTCCGGTATCGTTATCTACCCGAAAAGTTCGCGCCAGGGGCCACCCTGCCGGCGCGAATCCGCCCCACGACAAAGTCGCCGGCACGCGACTTCATTCACTCCCCAACGCCCCACTTTCTGGACACTCGATTCCCATCTTCACTATAATGGAACTTCACCGGCCCGCCGGAGGGTTCATGCCCAAGCCGCTCGACTTGAAAGCCACGCTCAATCTGCCCAAGACCACGTTTCCGATGAAGGCCAACCTTCCCGCAAACGAGCCGAAATGGCTCGAGAGGTGGCAGCAGGAAAAGCTCTACGAGTGTATCCGCAAGAGCCGCGCGAAGGCCCCTCTATTCACGCTTCACGACGGCCCGCCCTACGCGAATGGGCGTCTGCACCTGGGTACGGCGCTGACAAAAATCCTTAAGGACTTGATCGTCAAGTCGAAGACTTTGGCTGGCTTCAACGCGCCCTTTGTTCCCGGGTGGGACTGCCACGGCTTGCCGATCGAAATCAACGTGGACAAGGAGCTGGGGCCGCGCAAAGCCGGCATGCCGGTGGTTGAAATCCGCCGCGCCTGCCGCCGATTTGCGGAAAAATTTGTGGCGCTGCAACGCACGGACTTCGAGCGCTTGGGTGTCTTCGGCGAGTGGGAGCATCCCTACTTGACGATGGATTTTCGCTATGAGGCTCTCATCGCCGAAACCTTTCTGGCCTTTCTTGAAAAGGGCTACGTCTATCGCGGGCTAAAACCCGTCCATTGGTGTATTACCGACCGCACCGCGCTGGCCGAAGCCGAAGTGGAGTACGAAAGCCACCGCAGCCGCTCGATTTACGTCCGCTACCGCCTCCTAAGCGACTTCGCCACCCTCGACTCTGCACTGGCGGGGCGTCGGGTCGCTGTCATCATTTGGACCACCACGCCGTGGACGCTTCCGGCCAGCATGGCCGTGGCGTTCCATCCTGACTTCGAATACGTCGCCGCGGAGGCCGCGGACGGCCAGGTCTACATCATCGAAAGCCGCCGCCTCGGCCCCGTCCAGGCGGAGGCAGGACTCGGCCCCCTCAAGCCCCTGGCGCGTTTCCGCGGTAAGCAGCTCGAACGCGTCGAGATGCAGCACCCTTTCCTCGAGCGGAAAGTTTTGGGCGTGCTCGCCGATTATGTAACGGCCGAGGACGGCACGGGGTGTGTCCACACGGCCCCAGGACACGGTCGCGAGGACTACCAGACAGGCGTCGCTTACGGCCTGGAGATTTACTGCCCAGTCGGCGAAGCCGGAGAGTTCACCGAGGGCCTTCCTGAATACAAGGGGAAAAAGGTTTTCGACGCAAACGAAGACATCGTTCGCTTGCTCGAATCGCGGGGGACGCTCGTGGGCGCGCCCGGCTGGCTGACTCACTCCTATCCCCACTGCTGGCGCTGCCACAACCCCGTCATATTCCGCGCCAGCGAGCAATGGTTCATCCGCATTGACCACGGCGGTTTGCGCGAGCGGACGCTCGCGGAAGTGAAAAAAGTCCACTGGTCGCCCGAATGGGGGGAGGAGCGTATTTCGAACATGGTCTCGACGCGACCCGACTGGTGTGTCTCCCGCCAGCGGATTTGGGGCGTGCCCATCACGGTTTTCTTCTGCGAGCAGTGCAAGAATCCATTGCTTGACGCGAAGCCTGCGCGCCGGGCGATCGAGCTTTTCCGCGAGGAAGGGGCCGACGCGTGGTACACCCACGTAGCATCCGAGCTGGTGACGCCTGGGACGCGCTGCCCTACCTGTGGTGGGGCGACCTTTCGAAAGGAAACCGACATCCTGGACGTGTGGCTCGATTCCGGTGTCAGCCACCTGGCCGTGCTCGGGGAGCGCCCAGACCTCCCCTGGCCCTCCGACGTTTACGCGGAAGGCGGCGACCAATATCGCGGCTGGTTCCAAAGCTCCTTGCTGGTCGGCGTCGCCTTACGGGGTGCCGCCCCTTATCGCACCGTCCTCACCAGCGGCTGGGTTCTCGACCCCGAGGGCCGCGCCATGTCGAAGTCACGCGGCATCGGCATTGGGCCGCAGGAAGTCATCGAGAACCACGGCGCCGAAACCCTGCGGCTTTGGGTGGCCTCTACGGACTTCCGCGACGACGTGGCTTTTTCTGAAGAAATCGTCGCCCGCCTTTCCGAGGGCTATCGAAAACTGCGCAACACTTTCCGCTTCGCTCTCGGCAACCTCTCCGATTTCGATCCCGAGAAGGACCAAGTGCGCGCCGAGGAATTGGAGGAGATAGACGCCTGGGCGCTCGCGAAGTCGGCGGAACTGATGGAGCGCGTCGAGGCGGCCTACGCGGAGTTCGCGTTTCACAAGGTCTATCGCGCGCTTTACGACTTCGCGGCAATCGAGCTGAGCGCTTTTTACTTCGACATCCTCAAGGACCGGCTTTATACCGCTCCCCGGACGTCGGTCCGGCGCCGGGCCGCGCAGACGGCGATCTACCGGATTTTGGATGCCCTCGTGCGCGCCGTTGCTCCCATCCTTTGCTTCACGGCGGACGAGGTCTGGCGGAGCATTCCGGGAGCGCCGGGGAGAGAAGAAAGCGTGCATCTGGCCGGGTTTGTTTCAGGCGCCCAATTGCGCGAAGGCGTTCCCCCAGGGATGCTCGCGCGCATCGAAAACTGGCCACGCCTCATCGCCCTCCGCGACGAAGTGCTGAAGGCCCTTGAATCCGCGCGGCAGGATAAGTTGATCGGAACGCCGCTCGAAGCTCGCGTCGTCCTTCATACCAACAGCGAGCTCGGCGCGCTGGCGGGCGAATATCGGAACCTTCTCCCCACGCTGTTCATTGTTTCCCAAGTCGAAGTCCGTTCAAATTCCGCCCATGGCGCCGTCGAAGACCCTGAGCGGAGCCGAAGGGAGGCGCCGACGCCCTCCGGCCTGCGCATCGCGATCGAGAAGGCCCCAGGACAAAAATGCGCGCGCTGCTGGAATTACTCCGTTCACGTCGGGGAAGACCAGCGATATCGCGAGGTCTGCGAACGCTGCTCAGCGGCTCTCGGCGAAATCGAGCGTGGCATGGCTGGCCCGCGGTTGGAATCGAGGGAAGCGGCCCCCTGACGGATCTCGATGTATTGTCATGACCTAGAAATTCGTTGATGAGGTCAGCCTGCGGAGCGGGCGACACAAGATAGCCCACGGCGTAAGCCGTGGGTTAGGCGGAACCTCCCTCACCCCCGTCCCCTCTCCCCGTCGGCTGACGGGGAGAGGGGTGTCCGCCAGTTGACGGACGGTGTGAGGGCCTTCACCCAGGGCTTGTGCCCTGGGCTACCGAATTGCGCCCCTAACGGGGCTTTACAACGGTCCCCAACAACGAAAGGAATTGGTAAACAAACTTCTAACTCAGGACACTAACGAAACGGGGAAGCGCTCGAAGAGGAGCAAAGAGAATGTCAGAAGCGCTGGCCATCCGGGTGCAAAAGATTTCGCGGATCATTTGCGCCGCCATCGCCATCCTGGTTTTTCTGAGCGATCAGTGGACGAAGGCGCTGGTCGAGCGCGCCATCCCGGAGCGCGCCACCATCCCGATGGTGCCGCATTTCCTGAACCTGACCCACGTCAGAAACGCCGGCGCCGCCTTCGGACTTTTTTCCGACTCGCCCTCGCCTTGGAGAACCGCGCTCCTGGTTTTCGTTTCGGCGGCGTTGCTGGTCACGGTGGTCGGCGTAGTCTGGAAGACACGACGGCTGCACTGGGAAGCCGGGGTTGGGCTGGCGTTGATTCTGGGGGGAGCGACTTCCAACCTCCTGGACCGCATCCGCCAGGGGCGCGTTGTGGATTTCCTGGACGTCTATTTCCGGGGCTACCATTGGCCCGCCTTCAACGTCGCGGACAGCGCCATCGTGGTCGGAGCCGCATTCTTGATAGTGCAAGTCTTAGTGGCCGATTGAAAATCCAGAATGTCGGAAACCCGGGAATTCAAAGTCGCGCCCGAAGACGCCGGAACGCGCCTCGATGTTTTCCTGGCGCGGCGCATGCCCGATTGGAGCCGCAGCCAGGTGCAACGGCAAATCCGTTCCGGGCGGGTGACGGTTGGGGCCGAGACCGTTTACAAGGCCGGAACGGAAGTCGCGGCGGGGGCAAGCGTCGCCATCCGTGCCGCGCGCCACGAGCTCCGAGCCACGCCCGAAGACTTGCCGCTGGATATCATCTACGAAGACGGCGACCTGGTGGTTGTCAATAAACCCGCGGGCATGGTGGTGCATGTCGGCGCGGGGGTGAAATCCGGAACCCTCGCCAACGCCCTCCTCCACCACATTCGGTCGCTTTCGCGGGCGGGCGGAGAATTGCGCCCGGGCATCGTCCACCGGCTCGACCGCATGACCTCCGGACTAGTCGTGGCGGCGAAGACGGACGTGGCCCACCGCGCGCTTTCCGAGCAGTTCAAGGCACGGGAAGTTCACAAGACCTACGTGGCGCTTGTCCACGGCCGCGTGACCGGGCCGCGGGGTGAGATTGAGCGTCCGATCGGACGCGACCCGCGCCGACGGGTCAGGATGCGCCTTGGCGGTCTCGCGCCGCGCCAAGCCGTGACGCGGTATCGGGTGAAGGAGCGATTTGGGAACTGCACGCTTGTAGAGGCGGAGCCAATCACCGGGCGCACGCATCAGATCCGCGTCCACTTTGCCTCCCTTGGCCATCCCATTGTCGGCGACACGATGTACGGCGCTCCCTCCCGCCTGGCAGCGCATGCGGGCTGGCGGTTCGACGGGCAAGACTTCTCAGGGCAGGCCGAGCAGAAGACCCTCACGCGCAATTTTCTCCACGCCGCCCGCCTGGAATTCCTCCATCCACGCACCGGCAAGCGGATGAGCTTTGAGGCGCCCTTGCCAAGCGAGCTCCAGGAATTCCTCGACGCCTTGCGCCGAGCTTGGGCGCGAAAGCCCTCCAGCCCCTCGGCGCGCAACTTTGATGGTTAATCTCCCGAAATGAATTCTTCCATGTCGGGAGCCGTGGCCGCCGCCCCTGGAAAATCCGTGAGCCCGATGGCTTCAGACATGAAACGTAGCGTGCTTTCGTGCTGATAGCTTGCTGCCGACGTGAAGCCCTTCTTGACATTGGGGCCGACAACCACCCAGGCGACGTGCCCGCCTCCGTTAACCGTGTCCGAGTCAAAGGATTCGTCGAAAACAATTATTAAGAGTCCGCCACCAGGTGAGTTGAAATCGGAACTCATGATGAGCGGATCGATTTTGGCCTGAAGCCAGGCGTCAGCCTGCGCCAGCGTTCCGTCGTGGGCGTTGTCACTGTCGTTCGGAACGATGAATCCATAGTTGGGAAGCCTGTGATTCGCGAGGTCGATCGAGAATTGGGCAAAAGGAACCAGGTTCTGGGCCTCGGTGCTGCTCTCGCGTACGTCAGAAAAATAGGAGAGCGGATTGTGGTGTTCGGTGTATCCACCGTTGTCTCCGCCGGTGTATCCGACCGAGGGCAAGTCCTCGGAATATTCCTTCCAAGTTTTTCCGGCCTTCACAAGATGCCGCACGATATTGTCCGCGGCGACTTCGGCCGAGGATCGGTCATCGTTGGTGACGTTCTCGCCGGCCGTCAGCATGAAGTAATTTCCGATCGAAGGATGCGTATTTGCATAGTACCCTTTGGCGTAGGCGTAGGTCGTCGCCAGGCGATTTAAGTACGGCATTTCCGAGGAGCCGATGACGCTCGAATAGCTGTGGTTTTCTTCGACCACGATGAAGACGTGCTGAACCTGGACATCGGACGAGCTGGCTGGCGGCGAGTTGGCTTGATGCGTTGAGCTGCCACAGCCTGTTTGAACCAGACTTAGACCGATGAATAGGCAAGCGAACCTTCGATCCCTTGAATATTTTCCCATGGTCATCTTTCCCTCGTGGTTGGATGCCTTCGTTTACCATTTTGTTGGAAAGCATTTCGCCGATGTTATTCTGGGCTCTTTGCTGTCATGCTGAGCCCTTCGCTGTCATTCTGAGCGAAGCGAAGAATCTCGCTCTGTCTGCTCACGATAAACTCCGCGAAGAATTTTGCTTCCTTCTTTCTTTCCAATCTAAAAAGCAGACGCTTCGGGGAGTCTAGCCTGAGCGCGGAATGAAAGGGATTCTTCTCCCGCGCCCGCGGGATCAGAATGAGACATTTCGACGGGTGGGAAATTATCCTCTTGCGCATGGTTTCCATCCAAGACTTTGCTGACCGCCTCTCCGCCATTCCGCGCGAGCGATTTACCCGCGAGAACGTCTTGGCGTTCATGCGCGATAACCGTGTGGACGTGAAGACTCTTGCTCCGTATCTCTTCTTCTCCGGAGACCATTACACGCGAAACCTGATTCGTCGCACTCCCATGTTCGAGCTTATCGCAATCTGCTGGGAGAGCGGGCAGGGAAGCGCCATCCATAATCATTGCGACCAGCGCTGCTGGATGGCCGTGCCCTACGGGAAGGTCCAGGTGCTGAACTTCCAGGTGGTCCGCCGGGACAACTCGACCGGCTTCTGCGAACTTCGGCCGAGCACCCATTATCTCATCGAGCCTGACAGTCCACAGGAAGTGGACCCGGAGGAGCCGGTGCATCAGGTCGTCAACGCCGCCTCCTTCGGCTCGCGAGCGGTCACGCTGCACGTCTATTCTTATCCCTACGAGACCTGCGAGGTGTACGACCTCAAGGCCATGAGGGCGGGGATGGTCCGGCTGGTAAATACCACTGAATTCGGCGTGGTCAAATCGGACCTGAAGCTCGAAAAGGTGGCGCTGTAATCTTCCGCGGCCAATGCGATTCTCACCCGAAGGAGTTTTCAAACCCTGAAAGGTCCGCTTTTGCACCCGCGGAGGATGATAGAATCAGCATCGTTTTCCATTGACCTTCACGCCCGGAACGAAACTCGGCCCTTATGAGTTCCTCGCCCCACTCGGCGCAGGAGGCATGGGGGAGGTGTATCGCGCGCGGGACCCGAGAATAGGGCGCGAGGTGGCCATCAAAGTCCTGCCCGCCTCTTTTTCGAGCGACCCCGACCGTTTGCGGCGTCGCAGTCGCCAGCCGCCCTTCGGCGTCCCACGTGTAGGTGTGCGCGGCGATCCCTGCCGTGATCGCACACCCCGATGCATCGGGGTATGCGCTACCCGCGTAAACCCGACCTCCGGCCCGCAGACCCACAAGGCAGGGTCTTCGCCAGCCCGCCTATTGCTTCCGAGGGTGGCCGTAATGTTGCTCCTGGAAGCCCCATACTCCCGCTTTCTCCCCAGCCTCCAGAAGCTGATAGGCCTTGTGGACGTCTACTTCGGGCGGCACGTCCACGGCATACAATCGGCCCCTCGATTCATATCTACACCCGAGCTCTTCCAGCGGCTGCCAGAACTTCGGCCAACCGTGTGATTCCGCCGCTTCCTTGCTCAGGAGAAACACGTAGGTGGAGTGTCCGCCGCGCCGGGCGACACGTTGCACTATAAATCCGCCTTCGACGGGCCGCGCCTCGACCACATCGCCGTAGCTGAACCCCTCAGCATAAAGTGGTGTGTTCCTGA
>QHZN01000155.1 GCA_003225365.1 Acidobacteriota bacterium | reverse complement strand
GGCTGTTCAAGCCGCTGGCCAAGAGATTGCGCGACCTCGCACGGTTCGTGCGAAAGCTCCGTTAAGCAGAAATCTCGCGATGCCGACCATCGGGCCGGAATGTGACAGCTACAAAACCGTCACATGCGCTCTCGTTCAAAAGCCGGGACGCATGTAATCTTGCCACGGCTCTCGGGGAGCCTCTTGCACCGAGAGGTGAACCATGGCGGCGCATTGGGAAAAGACGCTTGCACGCTGGACCCAGGCCGGGCTGATTGACCAGGCTACCGCGGAGCGCATTCGGCTTCACGAGGAGGCCGAAAGCGCAGAAGGGACGGGGCTGAGCCGGCAGGCAATCATCGCGCTGATCCTCGGAGGAATCGCGTTCGCTGCCGGCATTCTGCTCTTCGTCGGCGCGCACTGGGGTCAAATCTCACCGTCGGCCCGATTCATCCTCGTGTTGTTCCTGGTAGGCGTTTTTCACGGCGCGGGAGCGTTCACCGGGTCGCGTTACGAGGCGCTCGCCACGACTTTTCACGGTCTGGGAACTGCGGCCCTTGGAGCCGCGATTTTCCTCGCTGCTCAAATCTTTAATCTGCAAGAACACTGGCCGGGTGGCCTCATGCTCTGGTCCCTCGGAGCGTGGATTGCCTGGGCACTAAGACGCGACCCGGTCCAAGCGGTACTGGTTGCGCTTCTCACTCCCGCTTGGCTTGCAAGCGAGTGGAGTGTGGCAACTGAAAAATGGAATGGCCCAGGGCAGGAAATCCTAATGCCATTCGTGCTGCTCCTTGCCATCGTGTATATGAGTGCCCCGGCCAAAGACGATGCCACGATTTCGCGACGCGCTTTGGGAATCCTCGGAACCGGCCTTGTAATCCCATGCGCGTTGGCCGACATCTTTGTTTGGGGCGAGGAATGGTGGCGAACGCCCTCCCTGCCGACCGGCCTCACGATTGTGGGGTGGTCCGGAGCCTTGATCCTGCCCCTGGCAGTTGCTTTCGCCCTGCGTAGGCAAGCAGCGTGGCCGAACCTCTTGGCGGCGATTTGGGCGCCCATGCTGGGCTACCTCTCCGCTCGTTTCCTGCGCACCGCTAACAATGCCGATGTCGCCGTGTACCTCTGGTGTGCGCTAGGTTTCTGGTTGATCGGACGGTGGGGCACAGCCGAGGGGCGAACGGAAAGAGTCCGCATGGCAACCGTCGGTTTCTGTGGCGCGTTCCTTCTCTACGCTTTTCGTCTGTCAGGTATTTTCGAGTCTAAGACGCCAGCCTATTTCTGGATTGTCCCAGCGGCGGGCTGGGTGGCCTGCGTAGCCTGGGGTGTGACCGAGCACCAAACCGAGCGGATTAATCTCGGCGTCGGTGGATTTGCTCTTAGCGTCGTGCTTTTTTATTTTTCAAGCGTCATGGACAAACTTGGCCGGTCGCTCAGTCTGATGGCGCTTGGAGCACTCTTCCTTGCCGGCGGCTGGGCGTTGGAACGCCTCCGCCGAAAGCTGGTCAGGCAGGTCCGGGAGGCAAGACCATGAAACACTCTAAAAGAGGCCTGTTGATCGGTGCGGCACAAATTTTGTTGGTAATGAGCCTGGGGGCCAAACTCCTCATTGATCGAACTCGGTATCCGAGAGTTTGGGTAGAGGTCGCGCCTTTCGACCCGAGTCTGCCCATTCGCGGGCGTTACGTCCGGCTTAAGATTATCGGAACTCCGCAAGTTAGTGGCGCCAGGATCCAAACGGACCAGCCGCTGGCCTACTTTATTCCCGACGGCGTGCCGGACCCTTCGCACCCACCGTCCGGCGAAGAATTGTGGGCTGAGGTGACTGTGCCGAAGAAGGGCCCGCCGCGCCCGATTCGGCTGGGCGTGAAAAAGAATGGAGTCCTAACGCCACTCGCCCTCTCACGATGAAGTAAACCCCTTTGACGCTTTCATCCCCGCTTTCGAAGGCAGGCTGAGCCTATTCGCTTCACTCACAGTTCGACTTCGCTCACTGTCCCTGAGCGGAGTCGAAGGGAGGCCAGGCACTTCGCTTGTCATTCTGATCCCGCGGACGCGGGAGAAGAATCCCTATCATACCGCGCTCAGGGTAAACTGCGCGAGGGATTTGCTCTGAGACAAATCAATACTTAACAGATTCTTCGTCGTCCTCCCGCGGGACTCCCCAGAATGACATCGTGGAGGGTTTTTCGATCAGCCCGGTAGGTAAGGCATGTTATCATTCCCACCGAATTCGAGGTCTATGTCACTCGAAGCCGCGCGGAAAGTGCTCGAAATCGAGGCCCGGACGCTCTCGGAGCTGCCGAGCCGGCTGGATGAGAATTTCCTCAAGGCTGTCGATTCCCTCTTCGCCTGCCGGGGCCGCGTTGTGGTCACCGGGATGGGGAAGTCGGGCATCATCGGGCAGAAGATTTCCGCCACGCTTTCGAGCACCGGCACGCCCTCGTTTTTCCTGCACCCCGCCGAAGCTCTGCACGGGGACCTCGGGCGCCTGGTTCCGAACGACGTCGTATTGGCGCTCTCCTATAGCGGCGAGACCGAAGAACTGCTGCGGCTGCTCGACACCATCAAGCGGCTTGCGGTCCCGCTGATTTCGATGACGGGAAAGAAACGCTCCACGCTCGCCCAGGCGAGTGACGTGGTGATTGACGTTGGCATCCGTGAGGAAGCCTGCCCGCTGGGGCTCGCGCCCACCGCCTCAACGACGGCGATGCTGGCCATGGGGGATGCGCTGGCGATGGCGCTGCTTGAAAAGCGCGGCTTCAAGGAAGAAAATTTTGCCGCGCTGCACCCGGCCGGAGGCCTGGCGGTAAAACTGCGCCGGGTCGAGAACGTGATGCACACCGGCGACGAGGTTCCGAGCGTACGGCCGGATGCCAGCCTCCCATGCGTCATTTATGAAATCAGCAAGAAGGGCCTGGGACTTGCGGCGGTGGTGGAAGACGGTGGCCGCCTGGTGGGAATCATTTCGGACGGCGACTTGCGGCGGTTTTTTCAGCGCGAAGCGGACCGCGCCCTGGGCCTGGCGGCGCGCGACTGCATGACGCCGCATCCGGTAACCATCGGCCGCGAGGAGCTCGCCACCAGCGCCCTAAACTTGATGGAAGCGCGGAGAATTACCGCGCTCCTGGTTGTGGACGGAGGCGGGCGGCTCGAAGGCGTCGTGCACATCCACGATTTGTGGCGGACCGAAATGTTTTGAGGGCAGTGGTTAGTGACAAGCGGCCAGTGGTGAGTTGTCATCCCGACTCCGAGCTAGAAGCAGATTCCTCACTTCGTTCGGAATGACAGGGCGAGGGGGAGGGATCTGCTTTTCTTTTGGCTTACCACCTGCCACTCGCCACTCCTCACTTTCTGGCGTGAAAGGAACTCCTTGATCCCAGCGAAAATCCGGGCCAGAGCGCGCAAGGTGAAGCTGCTGTTGATGGATGTGGACGGCGTCCTGACCGACGGGCGAATCTATTATCTGATGCACCCGCGCGGAGGGTTATACGAAACCAAGACTTTTCATTCTCGCGACGGCCTCGGTCTGCGCCTCGCGCACCAGGCTGGGCTGAAGACAGGCATCATCTCCGGCCGCTCTTCGCCCGTCGTCGAGTATCGCGCCAAGGAGCTCGGAATTCATTTCATCCAGGAAGCCGTGGTCGAGAAGCTCGAGCCGTTTCAGAAGATGCTTCACGCGGCGGGATTGAAGGAAGAGGAAGTGTGTTACGTCGGCGACGACGTCGTGGACTTGCCGATCTTAACGCGCGTGGGCCTGGCCGTGGGGGTGGCGGGCGGGCACGAATTTTTGCGGCGGCGCGTCCACTATTGGACGAAAGCCCCGGGCGGCCTCGGCGCCGTCCGCGAAGTTGTGGAACTAATTCTCGAAGCGCAAGGGAAACTCCTCGCCGTCCACCGGCACTATTTGCGGTAGCAGGTTGCTCAAATAGGTTTCCGCGCTTGTCATTCTGATCCCGCAAAGCGGGAGAAGAATTCCTGTATTTGCGGAATAGAGCAAATACCAAGTTCCTTCAACAAACTCCGAAGCGCGCAGCCTCTTACGGCTTCTGCAATTTCCCCGCCAGGCGCGGGACGAGCGATATGGGCATCAGCCGCTCGGCGAACACAATCGCTTTGTTCACCATCCTCGGCACGACCAGCCCGCCTCCGCGCCGAAGCTCGCGGAGCCCAAGCTCCGCCACCTCGTCGGGTTCCTGCCGGCCTCCCGGAAATCGCCGCACCGTGGGCGCCTGGCCGATGGTGACAAAGTTGGTGCGCGTGCCGCCCGGGCAAAGCGTCACCACGGGAATTCCGTAAGGCCGCAGCTCCTCAGCCAGGCCCATCGAAAAGCTGGTCACGAAAGCTTTGGAAGCTGCGTAAAGCGAGGCGTAGGGAATCGGCTGGAAGCTGGTCATCGAGGAAACGTTGATAATCCCTCCACGGCGGGCCTTGACCATGGCGGGAAGAACGAGGTACGTCAGCTCGACCAGAGCCTCAACATTCAGGCGAAGCATCATTTCCTGAGCTTCGAGCGGCAGGGCGTGAAATTCGCCGCGCGCCCCGAACCCCGCGTTGTTGATGAGCAGCTCGACAGGCCCAAGGGCGCGGCTGCCAAGCGTCTTGGCGAGCACCCCAGCGGCGCCGGGCGCGCTCAGGTCAGATACCTCGACGGCCGCCCGAATTCCGTGGCGGCCACTCAATTCCGCCGCAAGCTTTTCGAGCTTGTCTTTGGAACGGGCGACGAGAATGACGTCCCTGCCGCGCGCTGCCAGGAGGCGCGCAAAGCTCTCTCCGATTCCGCTCGAGGCGCCCGTGACCAGCGCCAGGCCGCGCTCGCCCATTCTCTTCAACTTTCCGCCAATGAAGCGGCGCCCTTTTGTTCTTTCTTTTTATTATAAAGGGACTCGCGAACTTCTTTCGGGAAGCGCGTCTTCCAGATGATGTCCCAGAAACCGTTCGTGAGGCCGTAACCCGCGTTTTCGCCTCTGGGGCTGTGGTGATAAAAGTGGTGGCGCTTGATGTAGCGGAAATAAGGGTTGCGGAAATTGTAGAAGTGGCAGGAATGGTGAATCCATTCCTCGAGCACGTAGCACTCGACGACGCCCGCAATCAGGGCGGGCAGCGTGTAGATGGGAGCGAGGAAGCTGAGCGGCGTGACGGTGAAGAATAGTGGCAGCAGGTCTTTCAACTCGCCGTTGATGTGCTGGCCGTTGAAGGGATGCTTGTGGTGATCCCAGTGCAGCGGGTCGAGCCGGTCGTGCGCGAACCTGCGGATGAACCCCGTCCCGGGACCAAAGCGGCCGTGCAAGACCCAACGGTGGAAAATGTACTCCTCAAATGTCCACAGCGGCAGGCCCAGCGCGCAGGAAAAAAGCGCGATCCACGGGTGCCCGCCGCGCAGCGCGAAAAACATTGTAATAATGGCGTAGGTGGAATAGAAAACTGTGACGGGATAGAGCCGGTGACGGGAAATGCGCGCCTGCTGGCGCTTATAGACGCCGAAGGGAATGTCGCCGGGACGGTCGAGCGGCGGCTCGGACGCTTGGGGAACAACCACAGGGATCGCAGTAAGAATCACAATTCGGCTCGCGTTCGACCGCCTATCAGGTAGCACGGCGCCATGATCAACCCCGTGACGTCATCCTGAGCTCTTCGCTTGTCATCGTGAGCCCTTCAAAGTCACTTTGAGCGAACGGTTCCACTCCGCTTGCTGTCCCTGAGCGAAGTCGAAGGAAGTGAAGAATCCCTGCATCCCCCCAAGGGTAAACTTCGCAAAGGATGTGGTTTTGAAACTCGCTTGCTTCTTTCGCCCGGCATCGTCTCGAAGACTACGGCCGTCCCTTCCTTCCCCCCGCGGCATGGGCGCTATTCGCGCCCCCTGACCAGAAGCTTTTTGGATGCCTTTGGGCGGTGCCAGGATTCGGCGCCGCCCTAGCCACGCATGGCATTATACAAAGCGTGTCAAGGCTTCGGATCGAGACCGCAATGCTTGCAGGGATCAAAGGTTGGTAGCGGCTGGGTAGCAGCGAGACTTACTTACCTGCTTGCCCGCAGGCAAGCTTGCCTGCCGCAAGCAGGCCGAAAGCAGGCTTACCGGGCCGCCCGCTTGAGAAAGCTCAAGCCAAACAGGCCCGCCGAGACGATGCCCACGGCGGGGCCGGGCAGCGCGCCTTTCATGAAGAGCTTATCGAGCGCGTAGCCTCCGCCCACGGCCAAGACGCTCACTGCAGACGACGCCCAGAGAAAGTGTGAAAACTTGTTGGTCAACTGCCGCCCCGTGGCCGCGGGGACGATCAGCAGAGCGCTCGCGAGCAGGGCGCCCATGAAGCGCAGCCCGGCAAACACAGTGAGACTGAAGACCAAAAGAAAATAGAGGTTCAGGTGGCGGACCTTGACGCCCGCTGCCGCCGCGAGGTCCGCCGAGAAAAGCGCCAGCGCGAGCCGGTCTCGGAATCGGAAAACGAAGAAGATAACAAACAGCTCGGCGGCGAGGCCCACGAGAAATCCCGCCAGCGTCAGAGGCTCGAGCCCGCCGAACAGCGCTTCGATAAGGTCCTCGCGCGGCGTCACCGCAGCGCCCACCGCCAGGGCGGCTGCGAACACCACGCCAATGGCCGCTTCGGTCACCAGGCCCGTCGCCTGCTCGAGCTGCCAGACGAGAAGCGTCCCGATCAGGAGCGTTGCCGCGCCACCGACCAGCGGATTGATTTTCAGCAAGAACGCCACGCCCAGGCCGGGCAGCGCCAGATGCGAGATGACGTCGCCAGCGAGCAGCATCCGCCGCATCAGCGCGAACGAGCCGACGAGCCCCGCCGCCACGGCGAAAAGCAGGGCCAGCAGAATTGTGTAAACCGGGCTTGTCAGCACCCGCGGGCTCCTATTGGCGTTTGCAAAATCTAGCGATCCCGCAGCCGAGGGACTGTAGCGCCGGCGTCCCCGAAATCGATGGCGGCGATGTGGACATCGCCGCTACAGCGGGGACCAGCGCTACAGCTTAGCGGCGCTTGGGTACGTCCTCCGCGTGTTCCTGATGGCGGTAGTAGCGGGACGGGGCCGCGTATAGCTCTTCGAGCATGGCCGGTGTCAAAATTTCCTTGGGCGGGCCCATGCACGGCTGCCCCTTGCTCAAGCACAAGACCATGTCCGCGTAACGATAGACCACGCTCAAATCGTGGGAGACGAGGACCAGCGTCATGCCGCTTTGTTCCTGGAGCGAATGGAGTAGCTCGTACACGCGCTCTTCGGAAAGCTCGTCCAGGCTGGCCGTGGGCTCGTCGAATAGCAGCACGTTCGGCTGGCCGAGCAGCGCAAACGCAATCAATGCCTTCTGGAACTGCCCCCCAGAAAGGTAGCCGAGATTCGTATCCAGCAGTTCCGCTGTCAGCTCTGCTTCGCGCGCTACGGCCTCGATTTCCACGCCTGGCCGCTTCAAGTACCGCGCTTTGGCTTCGAGCAGATCTCGGCAGGTCAGCGGAAGGTGCAGGTCGGCCGCCACCTTCTGCGGGACGTAGCCGAGCCGTGCGCCGGCGTCCCAGCGGATCTCGCCCGAGTAAGGAACAAGGCCGAGCATGGCTTTGAGGAAGACGGTCTTCCCGGAACCGTTCGGCCCGATGATCGCCAGGCACTCGGCGGCCGGGACCTCGAGGCTCAGGCCGTGGAGGATAGCGCGGCTGCCAAACTTCACCTCCAGATTGGTCACGGACAGCATTGGATCGCCCACGGGAACCGATCTCTCAATACGCACGGGCTCGGTCGAGATTAAATTCTACATCGGATTTCGCCCGCGCGATGAATAGCGCGCATGCCGCCCGCGCCGATGGCGGTGATGAGATAGTGCGATATGGTTTTGCCGATCATGGCTCACCCGCTGAAATAGATTTCAAGAGCCTTCTGAATTGGGTCTGCTTTTTGATGCAGTAATCAGAATGCTCGCGCGCATAAAGGAATCTGTCCTATGCTCTAGAGATGAATTCCCACTATGGCGTCAATCTGCCTTACAACATACACCTTCGATACATTCCATCGCACTTTATTTCTCTGGCTCGATCCTGTGGCTAAAACTCCAACCCCCCAGGTCCACCAAATTCATACAAGTTGTGAGCTAATATACCAATCGAGTAGATGTCGGTCGGGGACTATTTAGCAAAGACCGTGATTTCCCTTGACTTCATTTGACGGCCGGCGCGAGAATGCGCTGGGCAATCCACAATGTGACGTTATTACTCGCCCGTTCAGCCCGTGGTTTGTGTCAAGTTGGCCGAGCAGAATCACAATCGCACCCATGTCCTTTAATCGGATGCGGGGAGCCTACCTTGAAATGGAGAATCGAACATGGCGACTAAAATCACCGGAGTGTTTTCCGGAAGAATCAGGACGCAGGCCGCATCGGCGCTATTCCACGAGGACAACCATGCCCTCACGCTTGTCGAAGTGGCAGGGACCCAGAAATCGCCCGATCCGCTATGGAACGGGGCGAAGATCACCTACTGGGGCACGGGCGACCTGGTCAATGGCAATGGTCCCCAGAAGGGCTATTGGTGCAACGAGCGCGCCGGTGGCGACTCCGACTGGGGCACCTTCGAGGGCAAAATCACCACTTCCGGCCAACAGGTGAGCATGGAAGGCACGTTCAAGTTTACGGGCGGCACAGGTAAATTTAAGGGCCTAACCGGTGGCGGCAAATACAAGGGCCACTTCCCCTCCGCCTCGGATGTTGTCAACAACTGGGAAGGTGAATACACACTCGCCTCAGCCAGGGCCGCAATATAAACAAACCACTCTCAGGCGCCGACCTGTCCCTGGTCTGCGCCTGCCGTGGGGAGCAGCAACTACCCGCAGCCGTCTTTGGCGGCGACATTCATGAACAGAAGTTGTCCCAATCGCCGTTGGAGAGGAGGGGCTTCGGCAAGGAATCAGACTTTGAACACTCTCGCGGCCAGGCGCGCGACCAGGGCGCGCGGCGCCAGCCGCTGGGAAAAGACGTTGAATTTATGACTGCTTCCGCAAGCGCCATAGAAAAACTGGTCACGAACGACTTCGTCGCGGCATAGAGGGTCGTGTAGGGGACGGGCTGGAAGGCGGCGGTCGAGGAGACGTTAATCACGGCGCCGCGGCGCCTGGCGATCATGGGCCCGAGGAGCCGATGCGTCAGCTCGACGACAGCCATGACGTTCAACTGAAACATTTCCCTTTGACGGTCGAGGGGAAGCTCCCAGAAGCGCCCGCGAGCGCCGAAACCGGCGTTGTTGACCAGGGTCTCCACTTCGAGATGCGTTTCGCCGAGTGCTCGGGCGAGCGCTTGGGCCGCGGCCGGAGTGGAGAGGTCAGCCGGGAAGACTTCGACCGCGACACCGTACTCGCGGCGGAGTTCTTCGGCCAGCGCCAGAAGCTTATCGCGGGAGCGCGCGACCAGGATCAGGTTCTCGCGGCGCGCCGCAAACCTCCGCGCAAACTTTTCCCCGATGCCGCTCGAAGCGCCGGTAATGAGGGCGAAGCCGGCCATAGAACAGTGGTTAGTGGCAAGCGGCAAGTGGCCAGTTTGCTGTCCCGCGTATTTCTCTTCAGCAACCACCCCCTGACCCCCTCCTTTAAAAGGAGGGGAACCAGTTTAACTCCCCTCCTATCTGAGGAGGGGACGGGGGTGGTGACAATCCCCTGTCAATAATTAAACCGGACAGCACGCTAGTGAAAAGCCGCAGCAAAATCGCGATTTACCCTTCTCTTGCCGACGCGCATCAGCTTCACGGCGGCGGGCCGCGAAGCAATATGGCCGCGCGCGCCCAGCGCCGTGCAATTCAGCCCCGCCATGGCGTTCGAAAAATCGAGGATGCGCCGCATTTCCCATCCCGCCAGCAATCCGTAGATGAACGCTCCGTGGAAGACGTCGCCCGCGCCGGTGGTGTCCACAGCCTCGACGACGAAGCCCGGAGAATAAATGAACTTCCCTTGCCAGAGCAACAACGCGCCGTCCCGCCCGAGCGTCATGCTGACGGCCGGGTTGCGAAATTCTTTGGCGATGCGCCGAAGCGCGCGAAAATGATCCGGCTGCCCTGTGAAGGCGGAAACAAAACCCGTCGACGCTACGAGATAGTCCACGAGCGGAAGCAGGCGCTCGATATTTGGATAAACCGTGTCCAGGTCCGCGATCACGGGGACCTTCGCCGCGCGCGCCCAGCGCGCCGCGGCGGAGCAGGCGCCCACGTCGCAACCGTCAAGGTGAAGAACTCGCGCTGAGACGATGGCTCCGCGGACGAGCTCGGCGGCGCGAAGCGCCAAGCGCGGATGCCGGTCCCAGAAGACCGTCCGTTCGCCGGTGGATCGGTCCACGATGATGATACCGATTTGATTGGGCGTGCGGCTGACGACGCGGGTGTAACGGGTGTCTACGCCTTCGCGGGCCAAACTTCGAAGCTGCATCCGCCCAGCTTCGTCATCGCCGACTTTGCCGATGTAGCGGGCCCGGAGTCCGAGGCGCCGGCAGGTGACGAGCGCGGTCGAGACTTGCCCGCCTGCCAGCAGGCTCGACGAGAGGACGCGTTCCTTGCCGCCGAGCGGTGGATAGTTCGGGACTTGGAGGAACATGTCCGAGGCGTTCAATCCCACGCCGACGACGTCCACAGCCGATTGTCGCAACGCGCCTACTCGGTCCAACACGGCATCCCCTGGCGTTCCTTTGCTCCGAGCGCGTTCGCGCCCGGCATTTTCGAATAACGATTTCACGCTAAGGCCCAAAGGCGCGGGGAGAGCACGCCTCGCTCGCCGGCGATAATCTAATCGGCCGCGCGCAAGCAGGCAAATGAAATGTCATGCTACCTCTGGCGGCGGCAGGAAGCTGAACCGGCGGAGCCGCCGCTTATGCGAACGAAACGGGTTTGGTCCGGGAGAGATAGGAATGCCGGGCAGGCTCCAGCTCGTCTTTCAAGGGGAAATCCGACCGGTAATGCGCGCCGCGGCTCTCTTTCCGCTCCCCGGCCGAGCGCGCGATGACTCGCGCAACTTCAAGGATGTTGCGGGTTTGGTAGAAGGGCTGGGCGGGGGTCTTGGGCGACGAAAGCTCGATGGCGTCGAGTTTCTGGATGGCTTCCGAAAGCTCGTTTCCTTCTCGAATGATCCCGACCTTCTCCCACAGAATCGTTCGAATGTGGCAGGCGGCTCGCTCGAGCTCTGCCGCGGCGATCACGGTTCGAGGAGCGGGAGCATGATTTGGGATATGTTTCGCAGAGGCGAATGAAGCCTGGCTGGGGAGCGGGTCGGAAAAGCCGTGCTTCTCGACCATCGCCCGCGCCGCGCGCGCGCCGTAAACCAGGCCTTCGAGAAGGGAATTGCTGGCCAGGCGGTTGGCGCCGTGGACGCCCGTCGCCGCCGCTTCGCCCGCAGCGTAGAGGCCTTCCAGCGTCGTTGCGCCCTCCAGGTCCGTGGCTACGCCCCCCATCGCGTAGTGCGCCGCCGGCCGCACCGGGATCAAGTCCAACGTGATGTCAATGTTAAAGGCAAGGCAGGTGGAATAGATTTTCGGGAAGCGTTTCATGACGCGCTCGGCGTCGAGGCCCGTCAGGTCGAGGTAATTGAACTCGCTCCGGCAACGGAGCATTTCCATCACCAGGGCGCGGGAAACGATGTCGCGCGGGGCAAGCTCCCCCGCTTCGTGGTAGCGCGGCATGAAGCGCTCGAGCTCGATGTTCCGCAACAGGCCGCCCTCGCCGCGCAGCGCCTCGCTGAGCAGAAATCGCGGCGCGCTCTGGATGTAAAGCGCGGTGGGGTGGAATTGGATAAACTCCATGTCGGATAGGTACGCGCCCGCGCGATACGCCATGGCCACGCCGTCTCCGCAGGCAACGGGAGGATTCGTGGTTTCTTTGTAAACCTGCCCGAGCCCGCCGGTGGCCAGCAACACCGAGCCGGCGCGAATCTCCTTGAGGGATTGAGTTGTCTCGTCGAGATAGAAGACCCCAGCAATTCGGCCGGAGTCGGCAAGCAAGTCCACCGCATAAGAATGCGGGCGGATTTCGATGCGGCGAAGTTTCTTCGCCTTCGCGACCAGCGCGCGCAGGATGCCCGCTCCGGTCGAATCGCCCTGCGAGTGCAGCACCCGCGAGCGCGAGTGCGCGCCTTCGCGCGTGAAGGCCAGCTTCCCGCCGTTCTTGTCGAAGTGCATTCCCCACTCGATGAGCTCGTGGATGGCTTGGGGGCCTTCTTCGACCAGAATGCGCACGGCTTCCTCGCGGCAGAGGCCGTCGCCGGCGCGCAACGTGTCGTCAAAATGCAAGTGGACTTCGTCGTCTTCGGCGAGCGCTACGGCGATGCCGCCTTGTGCGTGCTCGGTGCTCGACTCGAAAATCTCGCCCTTGGTCAGCACCAGGACGCAACCGTGTCGCGCCAACTCAATTGCAGCTCGAATGCCGGCAATTCCGCTGCCGAGGACTAGGAAGTCCACGTGTCCGTCTTTCGCCTTCTGCATGCGAGAGAAATTCTACTCGCCGCCTCGGAGCGACGCAACCCAAAGCGAGAAACTGCCGTCGCGGTGATCCGGCGACTGCCGGGGTGTCGCCTTATGCGAATAGTAGCGATGAGTTTTGCCACAGAGGGCAGGCGCCCCGATATATCGGGGCACCAGCCAGCCCGGGACAAAAGTGCCGCCTGTAAGCGGGTAGAATGCGCGCTATTATAGCGCTGCGGGCAGCCGCTAACGCGACCGCGATTGATGTGGCATTGGATTCCCGCTTGCGCGGGAATGACACGTCCCGGTTAACGCGTCCCTCTGCGCTCTGCGCCAGCCGGCAGAAGTGGGCTTGCCGGCACAATCAGGCTCGTAGCTTCATGACGTAGGTACAACATGCGAAGCTTCCGAGTGACATCTCGATATGGCGACTACGAAGTGGTCGTAGGGCGAGGCGCGTGGCGGCGGCTGCGGACGCTGGCGCGGCGCGGGGGCGGGCACGAGGCCCGCCCCTACACTTCAATATTTGTCCTGACGGAGCGGGGGCTGTGGCGACGCTGGGGCCGGCAATTTCGAACCGAGGCTGGGCTGAAGAATTGCGGCGTGCTTTACGTCCCGCCAGGCGAGCGATCGAAATCCCTCGCCATGGTCGAGGGGATGGCGGCGCGACTGCTGGCCGTTCGCGCTGACCGGCGGTCGCTGCTTGTGGCCTTCGGCGGCGGAGTCGTCGGCGACCTCGGCGGGTTCCTCGCTTCAACGTATATGCGAGGTATTGACCTGGTGCAGGCTCCCACCACCGTGGTGGCGCAAGTGGACAGCGCCATCGGAGGCAAGACGGGCGTGAACGTGGGAGCGATGAAAAACCTCGTGGGGACTTTCTATCCGCCGCGGCTGGTGCTCGCCGACCCCGTGGTTCTAAGCTCGCTCAGCCCGCGCGCGTTCCGTTCGGGCCTGTACGAGATCGCGAAGCACGCCATCCTGGCCGGCGACCGCCTGTTCAGGATCCTAGAAAATGAAATGGAGTCGCTCAGGCCCGAGAATCCAAAGTCGCTGGGAAGAATTCTAGCGGCGGCCGCCAAAGTCAAGGTGGACGTCGTGAAGCGGGACGAGAGGGAAGCGCGGCTGCGGTTTGTCCTCAACCTCGGCCACACCTTCGGGCACGCGCTGGAAGAGGCCACGGCTTATCGCCGGTTCACGCACGGTGAAGCCGTGGGATGGGGGTTGCTTGCTGTGCTGCGGCTTGCGAACCTGCTCGGCGTGCTGGCGATGGGCGAAGAAGCGCGGATGGCGGAACTCGTCCGCCGCATTGGGCCGCTCCCGAGCATCGCGGACTTGAACGAGCGGCGAATCGTCGAGCTCCTGCCGCAAGATAAAAAAACCATCGGCGGCCGAATCCACTGGGTCATCCCGGAGCGAGTGGGAAAGGTCCGGATCATGAACGACATTCCGGTGAAGCTCGCGGCGGCGGCGTTCTGCGAGGTGCAGGCGAGCTCGAACTCCACCCGCATGGGCCTCGGAGCGCCAACCCGTGCCCGAGCCTGAGGGCCGAGGCCGGTCGTCCGCATGGCCGGGATTTCGTGGAGACAGGATGGTTTCTTCGGGGACCCGCATTGCGGGGCAGGAAGGCGAGAGTTCAACCGCGCGCGCGGTGCGGGAAATGTTCGCCCAAATTGCGCCTCGCTACGACTTCCTGAACCATTTTTTGTCCCTGGGGTTCGACATCCTCTGGCGCCGCGCCGCGGCTCGCGTGCTCCGCCAGGCTCTACGCCGACCGGGGTCGGTCGCCGTGGACGCCTGTTGCGGCACCGGGGACTTGGCGCTTGCCCTCCGCCGCTACTCCGCGGGAACTCTGATCGGAATGGATTTCTGCCCGCCCATGCTCGCGCGCGCGAAACAAAAGGCAGGGCGTGGAAAACGCGCGGTTCATTTTGTGGGAGCGGACACGCTGGCCTTGCCCTGCCGGGATAGCTCGGTGGATCTCATCGCGGCCGCCTTCGGTTTCCGCAATCTGGCAAATTACGCCGACGGGCTTCGGGAAATGCGCCGAGCCCTCAAGCCCAGCGGCACAGTGGCTATCCTGGAGTTTTCCCGCGTTGGCTGGCCGATTATCGGCCCGCTATTCCGTTTCTACTTCCGGCAAGTCCTTCCATGTCTCGGCGGGTGCATTTCCGGCAACGCAGACGCTTACCGCTACCTACCCGAATCCGTCGCGAAGTTTCCGGACCAGGAATCGCTTGCGCAGGCGATGCGCGAAGCAGGCTTCGTGAACGTGCGCTATCGAAACTTTTCCGGCGGCGTCGCCGCGCTGCATCTTGGAGAGAAACCATGAGGACTCCGGGCAAAGCGGTTTTCCGGCTGAATGGCCTTCCAGACTGATGAGGAAACCTTGTGACGCCGTTATCCTCTGACACTGTCACCCTGCTGAGGAAACCTTGTGACGCCGTCATCCTCTGACGCTGTCATCCTGAGCGAAGCGAAGGATCAGCTTTGTCATTGATTTGTCCCGGGGCAGATCCTTCGCGGAGCTTATCCTGAGCCAATTGCGGAGATCCTTCGCGGAGTTCACCCTGAGCGCGCAATGAAAGGGATTCTTCTCCCGCGACTGCGGGATCAGAATGACAAGCGAAGGGCTCAGGGTGACAAACGAGAAGATCAGGATGACAACACCGCAAGAGTTTTTCATCATCGCGCCAAGCGGGCGTCAAGTCTCCAATCCGAGCTCGCGCAGTTTCCCGGAAAGTATCCGCGCCGAGATCCCGAGCTTCTCGGCGGCGAGAGCGCGGTTCCCCCCCACCTCTTCGAGGACACTCGAAATTTTCGCCCGCTCGACTGCCTTCACGGCTCGTTCGGTGGCTTCCGAAAGGGTTCCGGAAAGGTCAAACTCTTTTTCGGCAGGAAGGGAGGCTGAGGACCCCGCAAAGCCCAAGGCCAAGTCTTCTGGCCCGATGACCGAATTGTCCGCCAGGATGACCGCCCGCTCGATGGCGTTGGCGAGTTCGCGCACGTTTCCCGGCCAAGCGTACGAAAACAACGCCGTGCGCGCTTCGGGCGAAAATTGCAAGTTCGCCTTGCGAAATTCGCGGCTATGCTTGCGGAGGAAATAGTCGGCGAGGGCGAGGATGTCTTCCCCGCGCTCACGCAGAGGTGGAATGCTTACCGGAAAAGCCGCGAGGCGGAAAAACAGGTCGGAGCGGAAGCGGCCATGCTCGACGGCTTCGCGCAAGCGGGCGTTGGTGGCCGCGACGATCCGCGCATCCACGGAGATAGTCTGCGTGCCGCCGAGGCGCTCGAAAACTTTTTCTTCGATCAGGCGGAGGAGCTTCGCCTGGGTGGGAAGGGGCAGCTCGCCGATTTCGTCGAGAAAGAGCGTACCGTGGTTTGCGAACTCCACTTTGCCCGCCTTGCGCGTTCCGGCTCCGGTGAATGCTCCCTTCTCGTGACCGAACAACTCATTTTCGATGAGCGTTTCCGGGAGAGCCGCGCAGTTGACGGTGACAAATGGGCGGTCGCGGCGCGGGCTGAGGATGTGAATCGCGCGCGCGAACAGTTCTTTGCCCGTGCCGCTTTCGCCTTCCAGAAGAACCGTGGCCTCGGTCGGCGCGACGCGCTGGATGGACTGCTCGACGGCCTTCAGGGAAGCGTCTTCGCCGACGATGGCGGGGAGGCCGTACGAGCTTTCCATCTCGTCCCGCCAGAGCGTGTGGACGCGCCGCAGTTCCTGCTCGCCAAGCGCCCGTTCGACCAGCATCAACAGGTGCGGAACTTCAAAAGGTTTCTGGATGAAATCGAGTGCGCCTTCCTTCAGCGCGCGCACGGCGTCGTCCACGGTCCCGTAGGCGGTCATCAGGATGACGGCGGCCGATTCGTCCAATTCCTTCGCGGCGCGGAGCAAATCGAGGCCGGAGGGGCCGGGCAGCTTCAGGTCGGTGATGATGAGGGGAAATCGGCGAGCGCGAATTTTCTCAAGCGCGGTCTTGCCGTCGTGGGCTTCCTCGACGCGGTGGCCGGCCTTGACGAGCGCCGTGCGCACCATCTCGCGCAGGACGTCCTTGTCTTCGACCAGGAGGATGGTTTCCGGCATGCGTCAGAACTGCCCGGGCGGGCCCGCCTGGGAGGGGAGGCAGGGGAAGGGAAGGGCGGCGGGGTGCGTATGCGACCGCTCGCCACACTCTTTATTCGGTCTTATTCCATTCGGCGGGCGCCCCGCTCGCTTCAAATTCCTTTTGCAGGTCATCGAGAACCTTCTGGGCCTTGGCCGTTGTGGCGCGTGCTTGCTCGACTTCCGTCGACTTGGCCGCGACCTTCGTCTCGAGGTCTTTGTGGGCCGCCGGGTCGAGTTCGCGCGCCTCCTGCGTTTGGAGCAGGCTCAACTCATCCTCGGCCAGGCTTTGGCGTTCCTTGGCGTCGGCGAGTTGGGCGCGAGCCGCCTTGAACTTCCCCTGCCAGAATTCTTTGGTCTGCTGCTTGCTCTCTGTAGATTCAACGCTGGCCGGCGGCGTCTCGGGAGCTTCGGCGGAGGGGGAAGGTGGCACGGTCTCAGCAGTCGGCCCGCCAGCTTCGGGGTTTGGCGCCGAGGGTTCGATGCGTAGAGCGCGGGGAATATTGTCGTTCGTCCAGACCTTTGCGGGAGGGAGCTTTTCGCGCTCGCGTTTGGCGCGCTCCTGGCGGGCGACCTCGCCGAGCGATTGCCCCGAAAGGAATCCGATTCCGGAAAAGAAAACGATACCGATTAAGCCCGCCGTCAAACTTCGGTGTGTCATAGTGGCCTGCCCGAACCTCTCCCGGCCGGTGTCCGTGATTTCCGCGCCCGGCCTTTCAGCGCAGCCAGCCCGGTTCTCCGCCTTCCCGGCGAAGCTGGTCTTCCAGGTCGGCTAGGGCTTTGTCATCCCCGGCGATTTCCCCCTTCTTCTTGTCAATATCCTGTTGCAGCTTGTTGATGTCGGAGCGTGTATATTCCTGCAGCAGCGACTTGTTGGGGTCGGGATAAAACTGCACCTGGTTTTGCGAAAGCTTTTGCTGAAGCACCGCCAGTTCGCGCTCGTGGAGTTGCTTGCGGTCCATGATTTCCTGCTTGGCTTTGCGGTAATACGACTCGTCATGAACCTCGCCCGCACCAGTCTGGGGAGTGGCGGTTTCGACCACAGGCGTAGGCGCGACGCCGATCACGACGTTCTTGGGGATGTCGTCGTTAGTGTAGACCTTGACAGGCTTCGTTCCCGATTTGGCTTTTTCTTCCCGAACCTTGCGCGCCAAATCGCCCAGGGACTCGGTTTGGGAGCTTTGAGCTGCTGCCTGCGCGAGGCCCATCACGCTTGCCAGGGCGGTTAGAAGAACGATCCAAAGTTGTCTTTTCATACGCAATCCCCTTCGCGGCTGTCCGGCGAGCTATCCCTTCGCAACACAGTATTCCCTTTGGCCGCCAAAATCAAGCCCTTCAGCGCCCGAGGGAAGCGTTGAGCACCCCCTTCCAAATTGGACGGCAACGCCAAGCCCGAAAGTCGCTAGATGCGGGTATAATGGAAGGCCGAGTCTTGCCTGCGGTTTCCAGGACGGCCGGAATTTGCCTGCGCTAGCAGGGCGGACGATGCCGATTCACTCCGTTTACACACTTTCCAAAGACGACGCCGAAGCGCGTTCGTGGCTGGGGTTTTTTCGCCGACACGGATACACCCATCTCCAGAACCTTATCATCGAGCGAGTTTACTGGCTGGAAGGGGACATCCAGATTGAGAAGCTGATGCCCCTGCTGGTGAATCCGCTCTATCAAGTTTCATCCGAGCGGACCGGGCTCGAAGACGGGCAGGGGCCGATCGTGGAAATTGCCTATCGGACGGCGGTAACGGACCCGGAGACCAGCTCGATCCTGGCCGGGGCGCGGGCACTCGGCGAAAACGGGTTGGTGTTCGCGCGGCTCAGCCGGCGGTATCAGTTTGTCGGGCTGGATGAGGGCGAGGCACGCAAAGCCGCCGCGCGCTTTCTTTACAACCGCGTGGTGGAGCGCGTACGCGAGCCCGGCGAAGTCGTCACATCGCTCCGGCCCACAGGCACGCCTGACCCCGTCACCTCTGTGAGTCTCATCAACCTTTCCGATGATGAGCTTCAAGCTCTCTCCCAAGCGCGCTCCTGGTATGCGCCGCTTTCGCAATTGAAAACTATCCAGGAGCACGAGCGCCGGCAAGGGCGGCCGCACACCGACGCCGAAATCGAAATCCTGGTGCAGTCTTGGAGCGATCACTGCTGTCACACCACCTGGAAAAGCCTCGGGCTGCTCAAGCGTCTGATGGCGGCGACGGAAAAAATCCACCATCCCTTGGTCGTCTCCGCCTTCAAAGATAACGCCGGCGGCATGGAGTTCTACGACGGCTGGGTGATCACTATCAAGGGCGAAACCCACAATTTTCCGAGCTCCATCGCGCCCTTTGGCGGCGTCGCCACCAAACACGGCGGCGTCATTCGCGACACGCTGGGCTTTGGCAAGGGCGCCTATCCTATCGGCGGAACAACCGTCATGGGGACGATGGACCCGCGCATGAACGATGAGGATGTGCCGGCAGGGGCGCTTCATCCGCAGCTCATCCTGACCGAATCCATCCGCGGCACGGCTTACTACACCAACCCGATGGGGATTCCCATGATGCAGCCCCTCTACCGCTGCCATCCGGGTTACGCGAAGTGCTTGGCGCTGGGCCACTCCATCGGGCTGATACCCCGCAAGCACGCGCTGAAAGACCCGCCGCGCCCGAGTGACATCGCTCTCCTCATCGGCGGCGAGACGGGACGCGACGGCATCCACGGCGCCACCGCCAGCTCGGCGGGAATGAGCGTCGAAACGCTCGAAAAGGAATCCGCGGCCGTGCAAATTGGCCACCCAATTACCGAGCGGCGGTTTTGTTCCGCCATTCCGTTCCTGCGCGACGCCGGATGCATTCGAGCTATTACAGACCTCGGCGCGGGCGGGATTTCTTGCGCGGCCGGCGAGATGGGCTCGGATACGGGCGTGGCGCTGGACCTCGACGCCGTGCCCCTCAAGGACCAAAGCCTGACGGCGTGGGAAATTCTGCTATCCGAATCTCAGGAGCGGATGCTCGTCGCCGTCCCACCCGAGAAGCTCGATGAGGCAAAAGCCATTCTCGCGCGCTTCGAAGTGGATTACGCCGAAATCGGCCGGTACACGGACCGACGACGTCTCGAAGCGCTTTGGCGCGGACAAAAAGCCGCGGACCTGGAAATGGATTTCCTTTGGGGAGCCTGCCCGATTGATTCCATCGCCCAGACCAAGCCCGACCGGCGGCTGAGGCGGCTCGACGTCCCGGAGCCGAACACGGCGGAGGAATGGGGCGACGCCGCGAGGCGCGTTCTCACGCACTTCCACGCAGCCGACCAGAGCGCGGCTGGCTCTCGATTCGACACTACGGTGCAGGGAAGGACGGCCGCGGGGCCTTACGGCGGCAAAGACCATCGGATGCCGGCCAGCCTTTACATCTCCGCCCCGCTGCGTGGCAAACCCTACGGCGTGGTTTTTACGGTTGCTTTCAATCCGTTCTATGGCGACCTCGATCCGGAACAGATGGCGCGACTGATGGTGATCGAAGCAATCACCAAAGCGGTGGTGGCGGGCGCCGACTACCGCGAGATGGCGCTCTGCGACAATTTTTACACCCCGCGCGTCAGCCCCCAAGTCGCCTGGGACTTAACCCGGATGGTCGAGGCCATCGCCGACCTTTCGGTTGAGATTGGCGTGCCGTTCATCTCCGGGAAGGATTCGAGTTCCGGGACCTTTTCGAGTGGGGGCCGGACCATTGAGGTGCCACTGACACTCG
>QHZN01000084.1 GCA_003225365.1 Acidobacteriota bacterium | reverse complement strand
GCCGTCGATTTCTTCCTGGGCCATTAAGCCGCGAACATTTTCCGGCCTGACGCTTCCGCCGTAAAGAATTCGTAACGATTGGGCGAATTCCGCGCCGAACCTTTCACGCGCCAGCGAACGCAACTTGGCATGGCTTTCGGCGGCCATCTCCGGGGTCGCCGTGCGCCCCGTGCCAATCGCCCAAACCGGCTCGTAAGCAATGATGATACGGGAAAAATCCGGCGGGGTCAATCCGCGGAACCCGCCCGCAAACTGGCGCTCGAGCACGGCGGCGGTGCGGCCCGCTTCGCGCTCTTCGAGCGTCTCGCCTGCGCAGACGATGGGCGTGAGCCCTGCCGCAAGCGCCGCGCCGACTTTGCGGTTCACTTGCTCGTCGGTCTCCCCGTGGTCGCGCCGCCGCTCGGAATGGCCAATGATGACGTACGTCGCGCCCGCATCGAGCACCATGCGCGGGGAAACGTCTCCGGTATGCGCGCCTTCCGGATCCCAATGGATGTCCTGCGCCGCGACTTGGATGCGCGAGACGCGCGCGGCATCCGCCACGGCGCCGAGGGCCGTGAAGGGCGGCGCGACCACGACCTCACAGTGGCCGGCGTCCTCCACCCGCGGCTTCAGCCCGCTCATGAAGTCCACCGCCTCCGCGATGGTCTTATACATCTTCCAGTTTCCCGCAATGATCGCACGACGCATCGGAAAAACTCGAAAACGGGAGATAGGGAGTGGGGAGTAGGGAGTCGCCAAGGGCCGGACCGCTATCTCCCCTTTTCCTGTAGAGACCGTATGAGGGCTCGGAGCATCTTCCCGACCAGCTCGCAGTCGGCAAGGATCGGCTCTGCGGCTGGTCCAGTGGCCAAGCCAACCCTCTGGGAAAGCAGGACGTGCGTCTCGAGCTCTTTCAACGACCCCTGGGCAATTCGAAGAAATTGAATGTATTCGCCACGATTCTCGCGACCGTTTCCCTCGGCGATGTTAGCGGGAACTGAAGCCGCCGCCCGCCGAATTTGTGTAACTGCGCCGTAGAGCTCTTCTTTGGGGAAGGATTGAGTTGCACGATAGCAGCGCTCGGCCAGTTCCATTGCCTTCTGCCAAACGCGCAAATCGCGGTAAGACCGGATCGCACTTCCTGAGTGTGTAAGGGCATGTGCCTCCCTCTCCACGGTTTCTCCGCGACTCGCCATTCCCGACTCCCTACTCCCTGTCCGTAAGGGCTTCGACTCCGGGCAGTTTCCGCCCCGACAGGAATTCGAGCGTGGCGCCGCCGCCGGTCGAGACGTGCGTGATTTTTTCTCCAACCCCCGCCAAATGGACGGCCGCTGCGGAATCGCCTCCACCAACAATCGAAACAGCGGAGGAGGCGGCCACGGCGCGCGCCACGGCGAGCGTGCCTTCGGCAAACTGCGGGATTTCAAAAACCCCCAGGGGCCCGTTCCAGACGATGGTCTTCGAATCTGCGATGACCGCGGCGTATTGGGCGCGCGTGGCCGGGCCGATGTCCGCCCCCAGCCGACCGGCGGGAATGCCGCCGGCCGAGATTTCACCGTGCGCGCTCGCCTCGAGCTTTTCGGTCACGACGTGGTCCTCGGGCAGCCGGATACGGATGCTGCGGCGTTCGCCAAAGCTCAATATGTTGCGCGCGAGCTCGAGCTTGTCGTCTTCAACCCTGGACTTTCCCACCTCGACCCCTCTCGCCTTCAAGAACGTGTACGCCATCGCGCCGCCGATCAGCACGTTGTCGGCGAATTTCATCAGGTTCTGGAGCAATTCCATCTTGTCGGAAACTTTTGCGCCTCCCACGATGGCCGTGTAAGGCCGCGCCGGGTTCTCCACGGCTTTCGAGAGGTAATTGATTTCGCGCTCCATCAGGAACCCTGCCAAGGCCGGCGCAAGGTACTTGGTGATGCCCACGGTCGAAGCGTGCGCGCGGTGCGCGGAGCCGAACGCGTCATTGACGTACAAATCGGCGAGCGCGGCGAGCCGGCGCGAGAATCCCTCCTCATTTTTCTCTTCCTCAGGATGAAAGCGAAGGTTTTCGAGTAGCAGAACGCCGCCCGCCGCAAGCCCCCGCGCCTGCGCTTCGACTTCCGGCCCCACGCAGTCGTTCGCAAAGGCGACGGGGCTACGGACGAGCTCCGCCAGCCGTTCCGCCGCCGGACGGAGGGTCATGGAGCCTACCGGCTGGCCCTTGGGGCGGCCGAGGTGCGAGGCGAGAATCAGTTTGGCGCCGTGCTCGATGCCGTAACGAATTGTGGGGAGCGAGGCCTGGATGCGCGTGTCGTCGCTGATCGCTCCTTTCGAGTCGAGCGGGACGTTGAAGTCCACGCGGAGGAAGAGCCGCCGGCCCGCCGGCTCCGCGTCACGGATAGTCAGCTTGTTCATGGCTCGGTCGGCCGGCCTGCTCGCGCCCTGGGCACGATTTTCAGAGGCGCTCGGCGACGAACTTGATCAAGTCTCGCACGCGGCAGGAGTAGCCCCACTCGTTGTCGTACCACGCCGTCACTTTGACGCAGTTGCCGTCAATGACTTTCGTGAACCCGGAGTCCACGATCGAGGAATTGGGGTTGCCGCGGAAGTCTATCGAGACCAATTCCTCGCTCGTATAGGCCAAGATGCCCTTGAGCGGCCCTTCGGCGGCCTTCTGGAGCGCCGCGTTGACTTCCTCCGTGGTCGTGGCTCGCTCGACGAACACCACCAAGTCCACGAGCGAGACATTGGGCGTGGGGACGCGCATGGCGTAGCCGTCGAGCTTTCCTTTCATTTCCGGAATCACCAAGCCCACGGCCTTCGCCGCGCCGGTCGTGGTTGGGATAATGGAGAGCGCCGCCGCGCGCGCGCGCCGCAGGTCCGGGTGCGGGAGGTCGAGAATCTTTTGGTCGTTGGTATAGGAATGGATGGTGGTCATCGAGCCGTTTTTGATCTTAAAGGTTTCGTGGATGACCTTGACCACCGGCGCCAGGCAATTGGTGGTGCAGGAGGCGTTCGAAAGGACGTGATGCTTCGCGGGGTCGTACTTCTTTTCGTTGACGCCCAGGACGACTGTGATGTCCTCGTTTTTGGCCGGCGCGGTGATAATGACTTTCTTGACCGTGCCCTTCAAGTGTTTCCGCGCCTCTTCGCCTTTGGTGAAGAGGCCCGTGGATTCGACCACGATTTGGGCGCCCAGCGATGTCCAGTCGAGGGCGGCGGGGTCCTTGACTTTGAAGACGCGGATCGAGCGGCCGTTGACGCGGATGCAATCCTCGCCGTAGCCGATTTCGGCGTCGAGGTTGCCCAGCACGGAGTCGTATTTCAATAAGTGCGCCAGGGTCTTCGGATCGGTAATATCGTTGACGGCTACGAATTCGATGCCCGAGTCGCCGAGCGACGCCCGGAGAACGTTTCGGCCGATTCGCCCAAACCCGTTGATGCCCACTTTCACTGCCATGAGTCAATCCTCCACGGTTTCCGCAAGTTGATTTGCAGGCCAACAATGTTAAAGTCCACTTGAATTGATGTCAAACCAAAAGTCCGCGGCTTAGACCTGCGCGAACCAAAATGTCTTGAGCGCGAATAGTCTTTCCCTTCGAACTCATCGTCGAGGGAGGCCCTAATTTTGCTGGACTTTGACGACGGTGTCGCCGTCGAAGGGCGGGTCTCCCGGAATCAATCATCTGAAGCCTTTATACTTGCAGAGGCTCCTGCCTTTTTAGTCTGGGAAGTGCTTGGATAGATTTCCCGGCTCTCTCCTCGGCGATTCTCAGATCATAGAGGCTCTGTAGATTGAGCCAAAACCGCGCGCTTGTGCCAAAGAAATGAGCGAGGCGCAAAGCGGTGTCGCCTGTAATGCCGCGCCTCCCATTCAAAATTTGCGTGATGCGATTGGTGGGCACACCGACCTTTCGAGCCAGTTCTGCCGCGCTCATATCGAGTGCTTCCAGTTCCGTGGCCAAGTGTTCACCGGGATGGATTGCAGTAAGTCTCATGACGGTCCCCCTAATGGTAATCAACGATCTCCACGTTTGATGGTCCCGGCGATCGGTCCGGCCATTCGAAACAAATCCGCCATTGATCGTTAATACGGATGCTGAATTGGCCTTTGCGGTCGCCGACGAGGGCCTCAAAACGATTGCCGGGCAACACGGCAAGATCTTTCAGTGACGTTGCCGCCTCCAGTCGGTCAAGCTTCAGTCGCGCGGAGCGTTCAAACCCAGAGAACGCTTTGACCCTTTTCCCTGCGGCGAAGTCTCCGGTCCGCTTGTCCCGATAGCTGACAATCACCAGCTAACGGTACCAATAATTACGCGTTACGTCAAGCGTAATGAGAAGCTACCGAAATTCTAGTTTTGCTGGACTTTGACGACGGTGTCGCCGTCGAAGGTGACAAACAGGACGTGGGGCGGGAGGCCGTAGAGCCAGTCTTCCTGCTCGCTTCCATCGCGCACTTCGCGGATTTTGCGGTCCGGCGGCCCCTTGGAGGAGAGCACCGCGTCCCGGTTCATCCCGACCAGGGCCTGGTGGTTCTTAATGGCCTCTTTAAATTCCGGCGGGACGGAGGGCGAGTAGAGAACGGTCGGCGAGTGGCGCTCGAAATCGAGGACTGAGGCGAGCAACTGCTTGGCCTGGGCCACCGTCATTTCCGGGACCTTATTTGGAAAGGTCAGCGAAACCCAGGAGCCGTAAGCCACGACAGGCTCGTCGGGGGCGATGGGCGAGAGGACGTTTCCCATTCCCACTTCGATGTGCTGGTACCATTTCCGGCGCTTTCCCCCTCCGTTGATTTCGAAAACGATGCGCTCCGACTTGAAGGTAATCTTGGTGATTTCCACCGGTGTGCCGGGCCGGATGGCGACGCCGTTGGATTTGAACTCCTCCTCGGCGCGGTCTTTGATAACTTCGCCTTTGGAATCAAGGAGCAGCCCTTTCCGGCCGCGCGGGAAAGCCACCTTGGCCACTGCGATTTCGCTCGAAAGCCCGCGAATGAGGCCCATCCGTGCGTCGCGGTTGATGGCCTCTTCCTTGCCCGCCGCCGGAACCAGACCTGCCGCGCCCGCCAACACTCCCACGAGAAGCGCCATTTTGAAGCGCTTCGGTTGGCGATGGTTCGAGAAACCCAGCCTCTCGTCGCGCATCGTTGCGGCCCGCTCTCCCGGTCCCTCTATTCTAAACCGGATTCGAGCCTTCGTACACTCGAACAGAGCCGCGCCGCCTGCCCGCGGGAAGCCGAGGCACTCCTGCTGAGCGAAGCACCCCGATCGAGACCCCTTCGCTCTTGGAGTGCCTCGGTCCTACACCGGAAGGCGGCAGCGCGCGTTCAGCGGGCATCGGCGAGGGGCGGCATGCCGTCCGAGCGCACTTCCAGGCCCACCCGCGCGACGGCAAAAGGGATGACCTCGCCGCCCAGCCGTGCGAGCTCGGCCTCGACGGCGGGCTTGGTGCCGGGCTTGACCAGAAACACGACGCAGCCGCCTCCCCCCGCCCCGCAGACCTTGGCGGCGAGGGTGCCGCGTTTCTTGGTGCGCTCGATCATGCGGTCAATCTTGGGAGTCGAGATGCCCTTGAAATTGTGCTTGCGATTTTCCCACTCCAGCGCCAGCAGTTCCGCGACGTCGTTCCAGTCGTGGGCCAGCAGCGCCTCGCGCATCTGGCTGGCGATAATCGAAATCTGGTCGAAATTCCGCCGCACCTTCGGGTCGCCGTCAATGTGGGCCTTCATCACTTCCCAGTTGTTTATGGCGGAATTGTGAGGCAGGCCGGTATAGCAGAGGACGAAGCGCTTCTCGAGGTCGGAAAACGGGAGGGGGAGTTTCTCGCGCTTCACGCCGTCGCAGTCCAGGTGCACGGCGCTGGCGCCGCCGTAAAGCGCCGGGAAATAGTCCTGCCAGCCGGTGGGCACGCGGATGACGATGGCCTCGACGTTTTTGGCGATTTCGAGCAGTTGCGGCCGGGAATAATGCTTTCCGGTCACGCGGGCGAGCGCGCCACAAAGCGCGATGTTGAGGGCCGAGGACCCCCCCAGGCCCGCCCCCGCCGGCACCTGCGCGCCCGTCTTCACCGTGATGCCGCGGCGAGGCTCGAAGAACAAGACCAGCTCGCGCAGGAGCGGCAGCCTCGAGCGCTTCAGCGCCAAGTCGGTCAGCGATTCGTAGGTTTCATGCTCCTGCTGGTCATGGGAGACCAGGACGACCCGGCGGTCGGCGCGCGTGGTTATTTCGCAAGTGGCGTAGCGGCGGAGGGCGAGATTCACCGTTTGCGCTCCGGGATGAAACAGGTAAAGCGGCCAAATATCCACCGTGCCGCCAGCCAGGTCCACTCGCGTCGGCGCTCGCGCTTCGACCTTCATAAGAACCTTAGTGGCAAGTGACGAGCGATGCGCGAGAAGTCAGAAGCCAGAAGTCAGGAGCCAGAAGGGAAGGAAACCTCATGTTCATCTGTCAGGAAGATTAGCATGCCGCACCGCTCAGCTCTGCGTCCTTGCATCTGCCCCTTGCTTGTGGCTTCCAGCGCTTGATTGCTTGGCTTCCCACCGTTCACTGCGACCTTCTGACTTCTAGCTTCTGAATTCTGACTTCTCATTGCTGTTGGATCTGCATGGTCTCGTCAATGCTCAGCGTCGGCCATCCCTGTTTAGCGGGGTCGGAGGGTGTGGCGGTGATTTTGAAGTGCGTCCCGTCATCGGCCGTGGCGTCGTAGTGGTAGCCGCGGCGGTCGCCGCCGGAGAAAGTTAGGTCGCCGTCCTGCTGGAGCTGGTCGAGCGAGCCGTAGCTGCCCTTGCTCACCATGTAGGCGCGCTCGGCCTGGCCGATCGTCAGCAAATCGCTTTTCACGCCGGTGACGTCGATCGCTACTTTGGGAGAGGCCGTGCCCGCGGGACCTTGACTGAACTCATACTTAAAAACGAAGTAGCCGGCCGCCAGCGCCAGCACCAGACCTAGTATTGCGCCCGCTGTCTTCATCGTCCCCTCCGTTTGTCGTCCTGAGCCCTTCGGCTTCGCTCAGGGTAAACTCCTCGAAGGACCCCGGAATTTATTTTCAAGGTAATACAGCGATGCTTCGCGAAGTTTACCCTGAGCCCCTTCGCTGTGCTCAGGGCCGTTCGCAGCGGAATGGCCAACGGGCTCAGCATGACAGCTCGGCGGTTTTAATCCGATCCCCCTTCGCCCCGCTCTGCGGAGCCCCCGTCTGGCTTCGAGCGTGGAGTCGTAAACGTGATGGTTCAGGTTCTCCTCGAGCCAGGCGCGTAGCCGGCTCCGCCAAGCGCGCCCGCCCTCGGGTGCGTACTCGGTCCCCCCGCACAAGAAAGCCATCATGAAAGGAATTCCTCGCGACTATTTTCCACACTCGCCCCCTTCGATGCAACCCCTCGGAAATTTTCGTAGTGGGTCAATTTGAGTTTCTGTAGCGGCGGTCTATGACCGCCGGTGTTGATTCGACGGCATCTTCGGCGCTCATAGAGCGCCGCTACAGCAAACTGACCCACTACCGAAATTTTTTCGTGTGATGAGACACGCTTTGCCAAATCCGCCGGGGGACAGGTACAATAGTCAAGAGGGGTGCCAGTCGCATCCTACAGGATCCGATGGGAACCTATCTTCAAATCGCGCTGGGGAAAGTCATCGGGACGAAGAACGAGCGGGAGCTGAAGCGGCTCCAGGGGCGCGTCGAGCAAATCAACGCGCTCGAACCTGAGATGGAGAAGCTTTCCGACGCCGACTTCCCCGCCCGGACGGCGCAATTCAAAGAGCGCTTGGCGAAGGGGGAGACGCTCGACGACATCCTTCCCGAGGCCTTCGCGGTCTGCCGCGAGGCCGGCCGGCGGGCGCTGGCGATGCGCCACTTCGACGTCCAGCTCCTGGGCGGCATGGTGCTCAACGAAGGCAAAATCGCCGAAATGAAGACGGGCGAGGGCAAGACGCTGGTCGCCACCTTGCCCGTCTATCTCAACGCGCTCGAAGGCAAGGGCGTTCACGTCGTCACCGTGAACGATTACCTGGCCAAGCGCGACGCCGCCTGGATGGGGCCGCTCTACCGCTTGCTCGGCCTGGGCGTGGGCGTCATCGTGCACGACCTCGATGACAACGAACGGCGCGCGGCCTACAATTCCGACGTCACGTACGGCACCAACAACGAGTTCGGGTTCGACTATCTGCGCGATAACATGAAGTTCGACCTGGCCGATTGCGTCCAGCGCGCGCACCGCTACGCCATCGTGGATGAAGTGGACTCCATCCTGATTGACGAAGCCCGCACGCCACTCATCATCTCCGGGTCTTCGGAGGAGTCCACGGATAAATACTACAAAGTGGACAAGGTGATCCCGCTTCTTCAAGGAGAGACGGATTACGAGGTGGACGAGAAACTCCGCACCGCCACGATTACGGAAGCGGGATTTGCGAGGGCCGAAAAGGCGCTGGGGCTCGAAGACTTGTCGGACCCCGCCAACCTCGAGTACCTGCACCACCTCTACCAGGCCCTGCGCGCGCACACCCTGTTCAAGCGCGACCGCGATTACATCGTCAACGACCAGGGCGAGGTCATCATCATTGACGAGTTCACAGGCCGCCAGATGCCCGGCCGGCGCTGGTCGGACGGGTTGCACCAAGCCGTCGAAGCCAAAGAAAACGTCCGCATCGAAAAAGAGAACCAGACGCTCGCCACCATCACCTTCCAGAATTATTTCCGCATGTACGACAAGCTCGCCGGCATGACCGGCACAGCGGAGACGGAAGCGGCGGAATTCGAAAAGATTTATGAGCTCGAAGTCGTCATCATCCCCACTAACAAGACCCTCATCCGCCACGAATTCCACGACGTCGTCTATCGGACGGAGAAGGAAAAATTCAGCGCCGTCATCGAGGAGATCAAGGAATATCACCTGCGCGGTCAGCCGGTGCTGGTCGGCACCATCGCCATCGAGAAATCCGAGGGACTGAGCTCGCAACTGAAGCGCTCCGGCATTCTCCCCTCGCAGCTTGTGGAGTTGGTGCGGGGGGCGGGGCTGGAGGGGCCGCGCTTCGAGAAATGGGTGGCCCAGCTCGCGCAGAATCACGCCGAGGAAATGGCCTGGCTCCTCCAGGCGGGCACGACGCTTTCTTCGGCAAGGAAAGTGTTATCGGAAGGGAAATTCAAGCCGCTCGCTCGCGCCGACGGGGCCGCCTCGAACAACGGACTGAACCGCGCGTTCCTCGATGCCTTGTTGAAGCGCTCCGTCCCCACCTACGTCCCGCGCGCGCTGCCGGCCCTCGACGACGGCGTGGCGCCGAAGATTGTCCGATTCGCGGCCGGCTTCAACGAAAAGCAGGCCGCCATCCTCGACTACCTCATCGAAGTCCAGTGCCCGCCCCAAAGGCTCCTTGAGGTTCTCGACGAGCGGGAACTCGAGCAGAACATCCTGAACGCGAAGCAGCACGAAAGAGAAGCCCACATTGTCGCGCAGGCGGGGCGCATCGGGGCGGTCACGGTCTCCACCAACATGGCGGGGCGCGGCACCGACATCCTGCTGGGGGGCAATCCCGAATTCATGGCGCGTGAGGAGTTTCGAAAATCGCCGGAGAAATATCGCGAGCAGGGGATCAACCCGGAGCCGCCCGAAAGCCCGCCGGCAGGCTCGCCGGTCGAAACGCTCAAGGCCTACGCCGAGGAGTACGCGCGCTGGCGGGAGAACTGGGAGAAGTTCATCGCGCGTTTCCGCGCCCTCACGGACGTGGAGCACGGGCAGGTGGTGGGGCTCGGCGGCTTGCACATCCTGGGGACGGAACGCCACGAATCGCGGCGCATCGACAACCAGTTGCGCGGGCGCGCCGGCCGCCAGGGCGACCCGGGCTCGTCGCGCTTCTATCTTTCCCTTCAGGACGACCTGCTGCGCATCTTCGCGCGCGATTGGGTCTCGAAATTCATGGAAAGGCTCGGCATGGAGGAAGGCGTCGCCATCGAGTCGCGGATCATCACCAAGCGCATCCAGGCGGCCCAGAAGGCCGTCGAAGCGCAGAACTTCGAGTCCCGCAAACACCTGCTCGAATACGACGACGTGATGAACAAGCAGCGCGAAACCATTTACGGATTGCGCCGCGAGTTGCTGGAAGGCCACGACCAAAAAGTCTACATCACGGACGCCATGGACCGAGTGGTGGGCTGGCTGGCCTCAACCTACTGCCCCAAGGACCAGCGCGCGGACGCCTGGAACGTCGAGGGACTGAAGAAGGAGGGTTGGAGCCGCTTCGGCATCGACCTCCGAAAGCATGAGTTGAAATTCGAACCGAAGGCCTGGGAACAACTGAAGGACGAGCTCCTTCGCATCGTTCACGAACGATACGAAGAGCGCGAGAAGGTTTGGGGCGAAGAGCGCATGCGCCAGCACGAGCGCATGATCATGCTCCAGGTGGTGGACACGCAGTGGAAGGACCACTTGCTCGCCATGGACCACTTGAAAGAGGGTATCGGGCTGCGCGGCTACGGCCAACGCGACCCGCTGGTGGAGTACAAGCGCGAATCCTTCGACATGTTCGAAGCCCTGATGGACCGCATCGAGGACGAGACGCTGCGGTTCCTCTTCCTGCTGCGGACGCCGGAAGAAGAAGAGGAGATGATCCGCGCTTACCAGCGTCGCAAGCGCAAAGAGCAGGCCGAAATGCGGATGATGGGCGGGGGAGGGCCTGCGGAGAAACCGCAGCAAGTCATTCGCCGCGAAAAAATTGGACGCAACGACCCTTGCCCGTGCGGCAGCGGCAAGAAATACAAGAAGTGCCACGGGGCGGCTGCTACCGCCGCCGCCGGGCCTGGGAGGAAAGAAGATTGATCCATCCGACGAAATGATAAGGATGAAGGGTGAAGGTTAAAGTATGAAATGATAAGGATGAAGGGTGAAGGTTAAAGTATGAAGGCTGAAGGATGAAGTTTGAAGGGGGAAATGCCCAAGACATAAGGCAAAGGTCGTTCGCCTATGCCCTGAGAGCGATAAAACTCTACCAGGCGTTGGTGAAACGAAAGGATGGGGCCGGGTGGGCGCTCGGCCGGCAATACCTCAAGAGCGCTACCTCAATTGGCGCAAACATCGAGGAGGCGCAGTCAGGCGAGAGTCGAGCGGACTTCATCCATAAGTACGGCATCGCTCAGAAGGAGGCGCGTGAAAGCTTGTATTGGTTACGTCTTCTCGCGGAATCAAGAATTCTTTCCAATGAGCGGCTGAATTCCATCATCCAGGAAAGAGACGAGCTCGTCGCTATCATCACTGCAATTATCGTCAAGATCAAGAGGCAACCCGAAGGGCGCAGGAGCGAGGAATAAACAGCGCCATTTCATCCTTCGTACTTCATCCTTCACCCTTCATCCTTCACACTTCATCCTTATTCCACAAGCCTTTTGACATCCACGCCGGTCAGTTTCTCTCCGTCGAACTTGAACACGACGCCTTCGGCAAAACTGATTTCGCCGCCCAGCTCATCGAGTTCATAGCGCGGACCGCCCAAGAGCGCCGCCGCTTCGAGAATGCCGCCGTGCGTGACGACCAGGGCCCGGCCGCCTTCCGGAAGCTTGCGCGCGATGCGATGGATAGCCCCGAGCAATGTTTCTCCTTGGAAGCGCAGGTATTTGAGGGCCTCGGGAACGAACCAGCAGGCGGCGAGCGGGGTGATGCCTTTTTCCTTGGCCAGCTTTGTGACCGCCTCGTCGAAGGGCTCCCAGGGATTGACGGCCGTGAAGGCCTCGTCCACATCGTAGCTGGGGAAGCCAAAAACCTCCATGGTCTCGCGGGCGCGCTCCTTGGGACTGGACACGCACAGGTCGTAGCGCGGCGCCAAGAGCGGACGGGCGCGCCGGGCGAGTTCTCGACCCTCTTCGTTCAGCCCTTTCGACTCGCCGCGCTTCGAGTGGCGAAAGGCTTCGACGAATTTCATGCTTCACACCTTCGAGTATCCCGCGGGACGGGCAGGCCCGCTTGGGCGAGCAGGCTCCGCCCGGACTCGTTCGGGCGTCTCGAGGAAGGCGCCGAGCCGTGCCAGATAAGGTTCGCCCCCCACGGCCAAGACATCATTATGGCCGGCGCCCTCGACGGCGAAAAACGATTTCGGCTCTCGAGCCGCGTCATACAGTTTCCGCCCCATCCAAAATGGAATCACGCGGTCGCGTGTCCCATGAATGATCAGGACGGGCGCCCGGACGCTGGGTATTTTCTCGGCTGAGTCGAATCGGCTCTTGAAAATATATCCGATTCCCGGAACGTGGAAAATCAACCGCGCCATTTCGCGGCCGGAGGAGAGAGAACTTTCTACAATCAACCCGCCGCACGGGTTCTTGGAGGCCACATCAACGGCCACCGCGCCACCCAGCGAGTGGCCGTAGAGGATGATATTCTTCGGCTCGAAACGGCGCGTCTGGACAAGGTATTCATACGCCGCCTGGCCGTCGCGATAGACGCCCGCCTCGTCCGGAGACCCTTCGCTCTTTCCGTAGCCGCGGTAATCAAGAGCCAGGATGTTGACTCCAAGCCGCGCGAAGGCCTTCATCTGCTCCAGGCCCATCCCGATGTTCTCCGCGTTGCCGTGAAACCACAAGAGGACCTTCGCACTCGACGGCGCCGCGAGAAACCAGGCGTTAAGCTTCGCGCCGTCCCGAGCCTCAATCCAAACTTCTACCGGCGCGAGGCCGTAAACTTTGGGTGAGTCAAATCCGTCCGGATAATGGGGCGGGTAATAAACAAAGCGGTTTTCGAAGGCGCGGAAAAAAACGACCACTACGATCATCGCGGCGACGAGGGTGAGAGCCAGTTCCACGAGGCGCTTCAGAGGTCGGCCGAGGCGACCCTTATTCATCCGCACCCCCGCCAGCGCGGCGGCGCGCACGGGTTTCATTCTAAGCAACGGAGATGAAATAATCGAGCAGGCGTGCTTTCGGACAACTATCGCGCTCCATAAAGAAAGAGCGCGGCGCCGTCCCGCAAAGGGAGACGGCGTCGCGCCCATGGATACGCCCGCTTAGCTGCTGGCAGGCCGCAAAGGATTATTGATTGTCGCTGCCGTCGTCTCCGCTCGGGTTGATAAGGACGTATTGACCTTGACCCTGGCGGTTGACTCGCAGCAAGGTCCGGCCCTTCGCCTGCGCTGCCAGGCGGTTGAACTCAATGACGTTACTCACCGGTTGGCGGTTGATGCTCTCGATGACGTCACCCCCCTGCAGCCCCACCTGTGCGGCCGGACTATTCGGGTCAATCTGGCTGATGACCACACCCTTTACATTTTCGGGCAATTGTAATTGGTCGCGGATGGAAGGCGTCAGGTTCTGCACCTCGATACCCTTCAGCGTGCCTTCTGTAGGTCCGGGCGACGTCCCCCGCGAGCCCCCTTGCGCCGCGAGGTTCGCCGGCAGCTCTCCCAGGGTCACTCGAACAGTCATGGGCTTGCCGTCGCGGAGGATGTCGAGGGTCACTGCGGTCCGGGGATTCATCTCTGTAACCATCACCCTCAACTGCGCGCTATCTGCGATGGATTGGCCGTTCAGCTTCCGGATGATGTCGCCGTATTTGACACCGGCTTTGTCGGCCGGACTGCCCGCGGTGACATCTTGCACGAATGCTCCCGAGGTATCCGGCGCGTGGAACTCCTTGGCGAAATCATCGGTCACCGGATAAATCGAGACGCCGAGGTAGCCGCGCGTCACTTTGCCGGAGTTGATGAGATCCTGCATCACGTGCTTGGCCATGTTGATGGGGATGGCGAAGCCGATGCCTATCGAGCCGCCCTCTCCGCCCGGGCCGGAGTTCCCGCTTAGAATCGCTGTGTTGATGCCAACGACCTGGCCTCGGACATCCACGAGCGCGCCGCCGGAGTTGCCGGGGTTGATGGCGGCGTCGGTCTGGATGAAATTCTGAATATCTTCAATCTGGTATTGCGAACGCCCCAGCGCGCTCACGGTCCCGCGCGTCACGGTGAAGCTCAGATTGAAGGGGTTGCCGAACGCCATCACGGTATCGCCGACGTGGAGGGTTGTGGAGTCGCCCAGCGACGCCGCGGGCAGTTCCCGCGCATCGATTTTGAGAACCGCCAAATCGGTCTGCGGGTCCGCGCCGACGACCTTGGCTTTGAAATTTCGTTTGTCCGAGAGCAGCACGTCAATCGAACTCGCGTTTCGGATGACGTGATTGTTGGTCAATAGGTAGCCCTCCGGGGAAACGATCACGCCGCTGCCGAGCGCGTGTTCCCGGTATTGCCGCGGGATGTTGAATTGAGGGATCATATCCCCAAAGAATTGGCGGAACAAAGGGTCCATGGAAAAGGGCGACTGCTGGACCTTGACAACTGATGTGGACTGAATGGAAACCACTGCCGGCGTGACGGACTCGGCGATACGCTCGTACGCCTTGTTCTGACGCTCGAGCATCTCGATATCCGCCCCGTCCAAGCCCCCCCCACTGGCCAGGGCGAATCGCCCCAGTTGACGATGGTTCAGGTACGAGATTCCGGAAAGAACCAGACAAAGAACCCCCACCAGTGTCAAACTCAGCCCCAAGAAGTTGTCGCGAAAAAACCGCCTGTCAATTGGCCTCATCGCACACCTCCTCCTTCAATCCGATGCGTTCGTCTCATCGCTCTATTATTATGACGCGCAGACATTGCCAATTGGTAGCGAAACCGCCACCAGCATTTCATTGGATGTCGGACCGAACAGCAAGGTTACCCGCCTAGAAGGAACCCGCCGCGCGAGGACATGTGGAAACCTGAGGGGGCGCAGGAGCCTTTTCCGTGGCCGCTGGATGGGTGAAGAATGCCAATCCGTCGAGAGCTTCCTGAGTTCAGGCCTCGAGTGCGAACCGTAGCACGCGGGGACACCGGGGGACGCAGTACCTCAACCCTTTTGCCGGGCCTTCTCCCTGAGACGGCCCGTGTAAGCAACTCCGTACTCCGTGGCTCCGAAGTCCGGCATGCCTCGCGACCAGGCAATGCAAGCAGGAACGAAGATGTTAACCCCTCCCTTCGTGTACGGGACGGAAGCCTCGACCTGAGACCCCACGACATACTTCTTCGAGCTTGTGAAACGGAAACCTCCGCGAGACACGTCCTCGGTGATCCCAGTATCCTCTCCGTAAAGAGTGGTTCGAACCGAGAATCGGGCTTTGATGTCGAGGCGCGGCGAGGTGCGCTCATTTCGAGTCCGGATACCCTCTTCGAGAGCGTACGGGTTCGGAGGGGGATCGAAGGCTGAACGACTGCTCGCCGGCATGGGGGCAAGTTCTTTCGGCGGGGTTTCATGAAGGGATTCGCGCCAGATCGTCGAGCCGCCGCACCGTTGGCAGTCCCGTGTAAGTCGGTTGGACGATTGATAGACTTGCAACTCGAGATCATTCAGCAGCGCCAGCTCGCGGGTGTGGCACGACATGCATTCGACCAACACGCGGCCCGCCGCCAGCTCAGATTCGTCCACAGGCGGGAACTCGATGCCCCAGAGGTTGATGCTCGGGTCGAGCAGCTCAGTTCCGTACAAGAAACCTTCGGGCGACGCCCCCGCTTGCCCCACCACGCGCGCCGCTGCCTCTTTTTTTGTTGTCATGCAGCGGACAATGATTTCGTCCTCAGGGGTGAGACCGCGGCCCAGGACAATCATGGCGCCATAGGGGCTGATCACCACGGTGTGCGCATCGTCCATGAACTGTTGTCCCGCCGTGTCGCTGCCAATGACCTGAATCTTCATCATGAGCTCGATGCGGTTTCCGCGCCGCTTGTGTTGTTCTTCCATTGGGAGTCCCCTGTCGTCACGCGGAGAACTTCATGCATGTCCTATGAGCGAAGCGGAACCGGAATCCCCCAGACTCCTCGCGCCCCGGGGAATGCTGCCCTGCCTGGCATGCGGTTAACGGGTGATTCGACTTCAGTAATATAGCGCGGCGAGGCTGTTAAAAACAAGGTGACGCCCTCCCGGAAGTCCCGGCGAGCCTGCTGCGGGTGGACCTTGATTGCGTGACAAATAGGCATCATGGCTGGATCTTTCCAGCCGTCTAGGAGGCTGATGAAGAATTGTCTTACGTTGTCATTCTGAGCCCTTCTCTTGTCATGCTGAGCGGAGCGAAGCATCTCAGCAGTTCCGCTCAGAGTAAACTCCGCGAAGAATCTATGTTGTTGATTTTAAAGCAGTGCGAGATGCTTCGCGCAGTTTACCCTGAGCGCGAAATGAAGGGGATTCTTCCCCCGGTTCACTGCATCGGGGTCAGAATGACAAGCGAATGGGCTCGGCATGACAGTGGGGGCAATTCTTCATCGCCCTTCTAAAATGCCCTCCGACACTTGGGCGACCATCTTTCGGAGATTCCTTTGGACTGATCCATTCAAAACTCGCCGGTGTTGAAGTTGACTCTCCTTCCCGCGCCTCAGTCTCATCTTGCCGAATTCGTGTCCGTCCTGAGGCTCGCACACATTGACTGGCCCTCCGGGCCAAATCAAGCGAACCTCGAGGAGCGGGTTCCAGTCTTTTGTTTCGACAGAATTGATCAGGTACTTTCGCGCAGGCTAAGAAGGGGGCTTGAGGAGGTTCGAAAGCACCTCAACCACCTTGGGATCGAACCGCCCCTTTTGGGTTTCCTTCTGAAGCTCGGAGAGAGCGATGCGGGCATCCCAGGGTTCGTGGTAAGGCCGCCAGGATGTCATCGCGGCGTAGGATTCGGCAACGGAGGAGATTCGCGCCCCTACGGGAATCGCCTCGCCCTTCAAACCGTCTGGGATCCCGCCTCCGGCCCACCATTCGTGATGATGTTGCACAATATCGAGCAGAGCGGGATCCACGTAGCCCATCCGCTTCAAGGCCGCGATGCTCTCGGGGACATACTTCTCCGTCAACTTAGTCTCCTGCTCGGTGAGACTTCCCCCGCGGTTCAGGATGTGGTGCGGAACGGCTTCCTTCCCGATGTCCTGGAGGTACGCGGCCACGAGAATCGTCTTTTTCCGGGCTTCGTTCAACCCCAGGTGGTCGGCGATGGCGTAGGAGAGCAAAGCCGTCATGCGGGAGTGGCCCAGCGCGCCGTCCAGCGCTTCGACGCCCAGCACCACTTCCTCTGGAATTTCAATCAGCTTCGCCACCGACCGATACTTTTCGGCGACGTGGGGCGGGATGGTCGTCACGTCGCTCCAGCGGTCCTTCAGATGGGTGATCTCGTACACGGTGACCTTGTGCAATATGCCTTTGATCTGGATCTTTTCCATTTCATCCTTGCGCATGTTCGCGTCGGCAAACGCGACTTTGATCTCAGTGGAATTCGGGTCGAGCTCCAGAGCGCGTTGGAAATTACGGATGGCGGGCACTGCATCGTTCAACTGAAAGTAGATTCTCCCTAAATCGTACAAGAGCTGGGAAGACTCTCCCTGGTCGGCCAGCTTCGTCTCCAGGGTTTCCAAGCGCTCGAGGAGTTCTTGGTCGGCTCGACGGGAGTAACTGGAGTTCCGCAACTTGGTGACGAGGAAGAAAGGCTTGACCGCCTGGTAGGTATTCTCATCAATGCAAACCTTTCCCGGCGGACAGACTTCCTCCAGCCGCTTGGCCAGGTTGACGCGGTCTCCAAGCGCCGTATACGCCTGTCGGCGCGCACCCATCATTCCAATGATGGCGCTGCCGGAGGCGACCCCAACGCGCAACTGCCAGGGCAAGGTGAGCTTCTTCACCTTCTCTTGCATCTTCCAGCCGGCCAGCACGGCCATCAGAGCATGGCGGTCGTAATCAATCGGGGCGCCGAACTCGACCATCATTCCGTCGCCCATGTATTTGTCAATGTGGCCGCGGAAGAGCTCGATTACCGGCTCCATCTCTGCCAGGAATGAATTCAACTCTTCGAGCACCACGTCGGGCCGGTGCTGGTCGGAGTAGCGTGTGAACTCGGTTAAGTCCGTGAACATGATGCTGATTTCGCGTTTCTCGAATCGCAGCTTCCCTTCCGTCGCCAGCTTCGCCACCACCGGGTCCATGGTCGAATAGAGCGTCTTCTCGACCTTTTCCTTCATATCCTCCATCACGCGGCTGCGCTTGAGCTCTTCCAGAAGCTGGCGAGTTTCTTCGAAACCCTTGGCGAGCCGCTCTTGAAGCGCTCCCACACCGGCGCTGGCGAGAATCAAAAAGCCTCCCCAAATGCCGATCAATAGGTAAGTGTCAATGGGACGATTGCCTATCTCCGTGAACCAACTGGGGCGGATAAAGGCGAAGAAACCCACCAGAAGAATGCACAGGGTCGCCCCCAGGACGGCCTGTCGCTTCCCCATGAAATAGGCGGCCGCCAGGACGGGCAAGTAAAAGAAATTCAAGAACGCGACTTTGTAGAAGGGGATGTAAAAGAAGACTACCGTCACCGTGATCAGAATGACCGCGATAAAGAAAAGCTCGGCGTGGCGGACAAAAAGATCGCGTACTTTGACCGGCCACTCGCCGGAGAGAACCAGTGGGATTGCCGCTTCGGTCGAGCTCTTCGTCGCCTGGCGTTCGTCTTCCATCTTCACTCCAAACCGGGTCAGGTGCGGGCCGCGAAATTCGCCGCTACTATACCTCGGGATTGCCAAGCTAGCAACTCCCGGATGAGGTCAATCGGGGGAGCCTTTGCCAGGCGTTCCCGAGCAGGGTTTGAATAGGCCTTTCGAAATCCCCTGGCCATTTGGCCGAACGCTTCGGGGAGCGGCAAGGCGGATAACCCGGAAACGAAAAACCAGACCTGAATTTGGGCAAGAAACAGAAAGGGAAATAGGAGAGGTCTCATATCGCGAAAAGACTCATGATGGGCGGCGAAAAGAACAGGCGACTCGCCGTTAGGCCGAATCGTGCCAACGGGACGTCGCCCGCGCCGGTTCGGCCCCGCTGGCGGCTACATTTTTTGCCGCGAGAAAGCGGTGGTGGTGATAACGCCCAACAATCCCCCCATGCGCGAGAGTTGGAGGTCATAATGAACAGGGTAGCCCCCCACGACGCTGACGTTATTGGCCTGGATTGCACCGACGAAGTACCCGCCGCTCCCGCCGCCCCCCAAGTCTACACTTGCATTCGGCGCGTTGATCACGGCTGAAACCGCTCCGTTGCCGTTAATGCTCACCGCCGAGGTTCCTGCGTAGTTCATCTCCAGGTACTCGGGAGGAATGTCGTTGCTGATGCCGTTTGAGACTCCCAGACCCCCGATGCTGAGCCCGGATTGAATGTTCAGAACGACGTAGCCCGAAACGTTGATCTGACCCTGGTTCTGCGACAAGCTGTCGATGTCGTAATAAATCGGGGCTGCTGGATTGTTGCTGCCCACAAATTTAAGAATCGGCGAATTGGGGCCATTGCCGCCGCCGGTCATGGAAATGCTGCTGATTTCGTAAGGATGCGCCGACGTACCGTTGCATGTGCCGTCGTTATTCATGCAGGTGGGGGAGTTGGTTGGCGGACTTGGGAGACCACCGGTTTCGGGGAAAGGGGTGTTAGACCAAGTCCCGTTAACCGGCAACGTCAGCACGTCGCCCACCCCCAGCGGGTAGCTCGGCGAGGTGCCGGGGAAACCCGAGCGAAACGAAGGCGCCGGAGGCGCTGATTTATGCGGCCCGTTAATCACTTGGCCTCTAACCGAGGTGGTGCTCCCGCTGTACCCGTTGGCGGTACAACCCGAGGTCGAGCCGCTGCCGATGACGACGTTCCCGGCCACCGTGACGTTCGAGCCGAGTGTCACGCCGCCGTTGGCGCCAACGTTGGCGCCGGCGGCGATGACGTTAGTCGCCGTCGTCGAATCGCACGCGCCCGCGGCGGTCGCGTTGCTGCCGCCGCCGTAAGCGCCGAAAGCTGAATTGAAGGCATCGGTGCAGGTCCCCGCACTGCCGGTCATGGTGACCCCGCAAAAGCCATAAAGGGCGTTCCCCCATGTTGGTATGAATACCGGCTGAACGATTGCTGACTCCTCGGCCGTGGCCAAGGTTAATCCTTGTCCTCCCGTGTAGGTGCCGAGAGACGTCACCGACCAGGTTTCCACTGGAACTATCGTGTAGGGAGGGTCCGTGCCCAAACCCACCGTCTGATAATTGATCAACGTCGCCCGAATCGAAAAAGATCCCAGATTGTTTCCATTTGAAGCCGTCACCGGAACATTCACCAAATCCGACGCGAACGCCGAGGTCACGGCGGTCGAAGGGCTTGCCGTGTTGGAGATACTCGGGAAATTTGTGGACCCCGACCCGTATCCAATAAACTGCACGGCCGAATTCGATGAAGAACAGCCCGAGGCGCAGTTCACGGGCGAGTTGTTGGAAGTGTAAAGGTTGTAGGGCGTGCCCGTGGAAGTCACAGCATAATAAGTGCTGGCCTGCGCCTGCTGAACTGTCTGGTAGTGGTTGCTGCGGAACCAGTTGACGGCACGCTGGATTCCTGCCTTGGCCAGGTAGTCCGCTTCTGTCTCCAGTTTATAGTTGTTGCTGGCGAAGGTTTCCGCTCGAGCCGTATAAACAATCGCCGCCGCCAATGCGCTCATCACCAACATGGCGAGCAAGACCAGAATCAGAGCCACTCCCTCCTCCCTTCTGCCAGGCCCAAGGCCCTGAGCGCAGCCGAAGGCCCTGAGCGCAGTCGAAGGGTCGAAGGGTTGCCGTTTCGTTCGGTCTGCTTTTCGGTTGGTCATATCGGCCGCTCCTTATTGATAGTAATTCGTCGGATTGGTCATGGGCAGGGTCTTGGGCAAAGGCGGGAGGTAGATGGCCCCTCCAGCATAGTTCACCGCAATGGCGGCCGCCAGGTTTATCGGACGAATCTGGGTCGCCATGGTGGCCCACTGCACTTGGCCGGTCGCGAGATTCAACGGTACGACATCCACGCTGATCGTGATCACGATGGTTCCGACCACCGTGATGACGTTCGGCACCACGCCAATCGTGACTTCATTGGGATAGGCGAAAATCGGCTGACCGGTCGGCCCGCTGGCATTCGCGATGTTGTAAAGAACGTTCGAGACCAATACCGACGCGGGGTTGTTCACGGAAGGCGTTATCGTTCCGGAAGGAGGAAGGTTCGCGTACGTCACCGGCGTTATCGAGCGGTACAGGTTGTAGAGCGTATACACCGTGCCGTTGATGGTCACCGTGGAGGCGGGACTGACGGGGTTCAAGCTGTAAACGACGTATCGAATCACGCCGTCCTGATTGAGGTCGCCGAAAAATTCCAGCCGCTGGTCGGTCGAGGTCCCTGACCCTTGGATAATGCCTACCCCGTAGGGCATCTTGTAGCTGATGAGCGGGAAAGCGGTGGTGGCGCCCGTGTGATTAAAGGAGAAGACGGCCTGAACGTTATTTGAAGCGGAGCACGGACTGCTCGGAATCGCAGAGGTGGAGAGAACCTGGACAAGCTCCTCGTTTGGTCCCGTATCCACGTACAGCCAGTCGCCCGCATTAATCTTGTTAATGTTATTCAGGGTGATGCATTGAGCGGACGCCGAAGCAGTCACGTTGGCGGAAGAGGTGCGATTGTTGTTGAAGTTTGAGTTGTAACCCGCTTGTCCGATTTCCTGGGAAATGACCTCCAGCGCCGCGCGGGCGCTCTGGTTCGCTTCCGCCGTCACCTGATTGCCCTGAAAGGTTTTCTGCGATTGGGCAATGAATGGAAAGACCGCCGACATCAGGAGGAGGATGATCGCCACGCTGATCAACAGCTCCAGGAGAGAATACCCCGCTCCGAATGTCGAAGACCCTAAGCGAAGTCGAAGGGCGGTTCTTGTCGTCCCCGCGGAAAGCCTGCCCTGAGCCTGCCGAGGGGCGGAGATCCACTGCTTGCCGCCCTGGTTTCCCGCTTTCGCGGGAACGACCGTATTCCTACCTCGACCTGACGCGCCGGGTTGAGTTGTAGCTGCTCGCATGTCGGCTCCCCTCCGCTAATTCGGGTTAGATAAATAGCTGGTCACTTGAACGATGGGTTTGCCTCCGGGAGCGCTGACCGCGCTTTGAGCATAGACCGACACGGCAATCTTCTTGATGGCGGGCCCCCCGGTCGAGGCCAAGTCCGTTACTTGCCACATTCGGATGTAAGCCACCGGATTCGACGCGATCGCGGAGCAAGACGTCGCTGGCGTGGCTCCAGGCACTTGAATCCCGTTGGGGTCCAGGTAATCCATGTACCCGATGGAGGCTCCCGTTGTCGGACAACTGGCTACGAGCGGCGGGCCCGTCGCTCCGCCCTGGAGCAACCCCTGCGTCCAACCGCTGGCGCTGATGTTGGTGGTGTTACACGTGGCAGGCTGAGAGGCCGCGGCCAGAGTGCAACTCGTGAAGTCGAGCGACAGGAGCTTTTCCATCTTATCCTGGGCGTAGATGGTGGCGCGCGTTACCTCCGACCCCTGGTTCTTGTCCTGAACCATCGAAAGGAAGACCACCTGTCCGAGGCTGAAAACACCGATGAGGGCAATGAATACCGCGATCATGGTCTCGATCAGGCTCACGCCATGAGCCTCACTTCGGCTTCGCTCAGTGTCTTCGACGTGGATCAATTTCCTCATGGGGTCCCTCCTTTGCGCTGTATCGTATGGTGCAGGGCCTCGCCATCCACCCGGGCCGCGCCGACGGCGTCGCATGCCCTACCGGGCCTTCCACGTCGAACTTGCCTTGCTCCACTGATATCGGGTAACGTTTCCGCCGACGGAGACCGTGACCGCGTCCGCCATGGCGTTCGTGTTTTTGATATAAAGAACGGCGCCGCCGTTTCCCAGGGGATTGCCCGTGCTGTCCACTGGAGATCCCCTCGTATTAAAGTAAATGTAGAGAGGGTCCGGGCAAGGGCTGAGATCCGCCTGAATTGAGCCGGGATATGCGGTCACCCCGGACGGCCGACAACTTGAATATGCGTCATTGGTCCCCACGTATTGCGTCCCTCCCTCGATTTGGGCTTCGGGGACCGAGCGAGGCATGTACGAAGTAGTGCAAGATGGATCGGCGGTGCTGGTCGTCAAACCGCAAAGCTTTTCCATCCAGTATGTTCCCGCGGCGATGTTAACCACCACACGGTAGGGAGCGTATTGGGAGGCGGCTCTCATTCGAGCTACGTTCAATTGGCCAGCCACCACATTAGCGTCGGAGTGAAGCCTGTAATCACGGATGGCGGTCGAGGCCGAAGGTATCGCAAAGGCGACAACAATCCCAAGAATGAGGATAACCACGAGCAGCTCGACCATAGAATATCCGGACTCTCTTTTCATCATCAAACTCGGCCTCCCACAGACCACCACGAGGAAGAAACCATTGGACTCTGCCCTCGCTCCTCACGCGAACCGAGGCAGGGCTTTTCGGCACTCATCTGCGAATGATCAGGGCGGAAACTTCCCCTCTGCACAGATATTAAACGAGAGCGGGCTCGACTTCAAGGCCCCTGAAACTGCCTCGGCAAGCCCCGCACAAGACAACTCACCGCATATTGAATTGAGCAATCGCATGACCACCTTAAACTCCATTTCAACCCTTTGAACATAAATGACTTATTAGAGAAGGGTGGGGTTTCAACTCCTGGGCGCACTTCCAAGTTGTTACATTTTTACCCAAGTTTCGCCAGGCTAATGTCGTGCGTTTTTGGATGAACCGGGGCTACTCTTGAAGGGCGCTTGATGGGATTCAAGCCCTTGCATTGCAAAACTCGCGGGCGCATTCTGCCAAGACCTCGGCGCATTGGGCGACCTGCTCAACCAAAACATATTCTTCGGCAGAATGAAGCCCCTCGCCCCCGGGGCCGAACAGAACGCTTGGAATTCCCGCCTCGCTCAGAAGGGCGGCATCCGTCCAAAAGCTTTGTGCGCCGAGCCTCACCTCGGGGCCGAGAACCTTCTCGGCGGAAGCCATCAATGCCCGCACGATGCTCGTCGCGGGAGGCGTTTCCAAAGCCAGCGCCGAATAGCCTATTTCGAGCTTGACTCGAAAAGCCTCGTCCGCTGCCGAAAGCTCGGAGAGAATCTGCTGAAGCTCGCGCTCGAAGGTTTGAGAGTTCTCTCCGGGCAGGAGGCGGCGTTCGACCCTCAATTTGCACTCCGCCGGATAGCTTGAGAACTCCTGGCCGCCAGAAATCGTGGAGGCGTGGACGGAGCCGCCGCCGAGCGAGGGATGACGCCGCCTGGCCAGCTCATTTTCCAGGCGCTCAATTCCGCCCAGCACGCGCCCCATGAATGCGATAGCGTCCAAGCCTTCTTCGGGGCGGCTGCCGTGCGCGGCGCGGCCCAGGGTGCGGACTTCCGCCCACACGAAGCCTTTGTGCGCAGTGACCACTTCCAACCCGGTCGGCTCCATGACCACTGCGGCATCGGTGCGGAACTCTTTGAGGAGCGCGCGCGTTCCCTTGCTTTCGTATTCCTCGTCGGCGACGCCCGCGAAAACGACGTCGCCTTTTAAGCGCGCGCCACGCGCCAGGGCCTCTACCGCCAGGAGCGCGGCGGCGACGCCCCCTTTCATGTCTTGGGAGCCGCGGCCGTAAAGCCGCCCTCCTTCGACGCGCCCCGAAAAAGGTTCCGCCATCCCGGCCACACCCACCGTGTCGAGATGCCCGTTGAACATCAGGCTCCGCCCGCCCCCGCTGCCTTTGAGAATTCCCACCGCGTTGGCGCGGCTCGCCCTTCGACTTCGCTCAGGGCTAGGCTTCGCGCGGCTGGCGGGCCCGATTCCCCGGCAAGAGGATTCGAGCCCCGCTCGCGATAAGAAGTCGGCGACGAGGCGGGCGATTTCCCCCTCGCCGCTTCCCCCCTCCACGAGGTCGGGATTGATGGACTCAATCCTCACTAGGTCGGCGAGGAGGCTTTCGATTCTCGAACGCTCGATCATCTTTTTCGCTGAAAGTTGGCCCTCGCGGCCATGACGGCCAAACTTCTGTCTGGATGCCCGCTTTCGTCCTTCGACTTCGCTCAGGACCCTGAGCCTGCCGAAGGGCGGGCATAACGATATCGCCTCATAGTCAAGCCGGATTAACCTTTAGCACAACCAGTGTTTGGTCGTCGTCGCTGGGTGTGTCGCCGGAAAAAGCCCGAACATCTTCGAGGATTCGGTCCACCAATTCCTCAGCGGGCTTTTCACGCTCTCGTGACACAAGACCCACCAGGCGGTCCACACCGTAGGCGTTTCCGCCGCTATTTCGCGCTTCCGTGATTCCATCCGAGTAGAGGACCACCAGCGTCCCGGGATCCAAAGCTTCGGTCTTAACTTCGTGGCTCACCTCCGGGAATAGCCCCAAAGGCACGCCCGTGGACTCCAATAATCGCATCGCACCGGGATTCAGGCTTGCCTGGGCGGGCAGGCCTGCCTCGGCAGGCAGGACCAGCGGCGGGTTGTGTCCCGCGTTGACGAAATCCAAATGCCTGGAGGCTTCGTCGTAGACGCCATAGAAGAACGAGCAGTATTTTGCGCCGGGGAAAGAAACGAATAACTGGCGGTTAATTCGCCGGGTGAGTTCTGCGGGGCTTTCGACGGTGGGCGCCTGGGCTCGCAGAACGCCCTGAAGGTTGACTATCAGGAGGGAGGCGGGGACGCCTCTGCCGGAAACGTCGGCAATGGCCAGGCCGATCTTCTTTCCCGGCAGCTCCAGGAAATCGTAGTAATCGCCGCTGACGGAGCGCGTGGGGACGCAACGGCCGGCAATTTGGCAAGTCAGGGAGCGGGGAACGCTGGTCGGAAAAAGGTGGGCCTGCACCTCGGAGGCGACTTCCAATTCTTTCATGACCTCGCGGTCGTGGGCCACTTCCTCGAAAAGGTCCGTATACTCCACGGCCACTGTCGCCTGGCGGGCGATGAACTCGAGCAAGGCAATTTCTTCAGAGCTCAAGTAGTCATCCGATTCCTTTCCTCCCACCGTCATCATCCCGAGCAACTCTCCGCGATGGACGAGGCCGAGCACGATCTCGGCTTCGAGGCGCGCAAGCCGGTCGCCGGCGCCGCGCAGTATGGGGATGAGCTTGGGGTGGTAAGGAGAGACCTCCACTTCGAAGGCCCGCTTGTCTTCAACCAGATAACGGCACAGGGGTTCGGAGGGGTCGAATGCTACCTCGGCGACTTGGCGAGGAAGGGCCTGACGCGTGCCCGCGGGCCCAATTGCGGGTTGCGGTCTCAGGCAGCGCCTCGCCCGGTCGAGCGTCAGCAGATAGGACGCGCGGAATTTCAGGACTAGCCGGAGAGTTTCCTGGATGCGGGTGGCCAGTGTAGCCCGGTCCAGAATATTCGGGAGTCCTTCGCCGAACTTTTCAATCGCATCGCGAAGTTCCATCCGCGGCCTGTCGAAAGCCTGTTCCAGAGAAGGCCCCACCCGCCCCAGCAAAGGGAAGAGGGCGCTCGCGGTAACCAGCGCTGCTACGACCACCACCCATGTGGAAGGCCGGCTGAACGAGCCACCGTTCAGCCAGCTTAGGCCGGCAATTAAAAGCAGATAGACCGCCACCGCCAGGGCCGACATGGCCGCGAACCACAAAACGCGGCGAAGGAGACGACCGAGATTGGGTAACTTCGGTGCGGCCAGCGCATATCCAATGGCCGCTGGGGTGAAGAGGCCGAGGGGCGCGAGGACCGATGAGGTGAAGACCGAGTCGAAAACGTTAAGAGGCGAGAGCTCGACTCCGCTCCGAATCCAGTTGAGGGCAACGACAGTCAGCATCAAGACCCCCAACCCGGCGAGAGGCACTGCAATGGCCAACGCCACCCATCGAACTTGAAGGCGGGCCCGCCGGTCAAGTGGATGCCGGAAGTTGTAAAGAAGAGCCGCAAGCACCAGACAAAGCGCGAGAGTGCCGACGAGCAAAGAAAAAAGTTGGATCGCCGGTCGGACCGACGCCAAGCTGTTCGCCCGGCTCAACTCGAGCAAAGTCACGGCGAAGGGCAGGAAGGCCACAACACAAAGCCAAGCGGCCAGCTTCCGCCGCGCCCCGAGGAAGTGGTTGCCTTCCGGGAAGACCACCGCAAAATGCAGCAGGGCGGGGGGAAATAGCGAAAGCGCCAACAGTGTCAGCGACAGGAGAGTGTCCGAAAGGGGAAGCCAACTCATGTCGGGCCATGCGAGCCATCCACGCGCAAGGTAACTCGACACCACTCCCGGAAGTCCCGTCTGCGCAGCCAGGTACGCCGCGCCCTCGAATGAGACCCAGCGGGAAAACGTGTCCGCACTCGAGAAAGACGCCATCAGGACAAACGAAATGAGCGCCAGAGCGCGGGCCGACGAGCTCTTGGGGAGGCGGAGGAAGACGAAGAAGCCAAGCGCGCCATACAGCGCCACGGTCACGAGGATCACACTTCGCGATTTCACTTCGCGCGCGAAGTCTTCCTCGGCGGTAGGCAAAACATACGCGGAGAACGACCGCGCGTTCGGGTCGTATAGGCCGTAGCGAACGCCCGTGTAGTCGTCCTCCCGCGCCTCGATCAAGCCGTCTTGGGTCTGAGCCCAGGGCCATAACTCCACGCGACCGAGTGGCTGGGCGGTCTGGGCCGGCACGTCCAGATGCTGCCATCCCCAGTGGAGACTCATCCAAAAGCGCAGCCGACGGCGATTGTCGGCGGCCGAAAACCCATCCTCGGTTCGAAAGAAATAGTTGCGCAGGTCGGCGGAAAAGAAGCCGTTCGAGGGAACCCGCCAGAGGAGGGGTTGGTCGGTTTGGGTGGTGAAATCGTGGGCTTCAATCCGGCCATCCTGCCCTGCGTACAACACCCGGTCATTCGCCGACCACACAGACCAGAGCGCCGACGACGACGGGGGAAGAGTCCAAAGGACCTCTCCGGTCGAAGCGCTGATGACGGAATTGAGAGGCGCCGGCAAATAGATTCGGCTGCCCTCCGGCGACGCTTGCGGCACGCGAAGGTGGGGGGATTCCCAGCCGTAATTCGCCCGAGCCAGCGTCTGGACATCTCCCGTTTGAATCTGAACTCTGTCCAGGACGATTCCCCCCGCTTCCGCGTTCAGCAGATAGAGCTCGTCGCCGACCGGGGACCAGAAAAGCGGGTCCGCCTGGGAGAGATGGAATCCAGGCCCCAAGGGAACCTGCTTCTCCTCGGCCTGCTGGACGTAATAGACCCTCAATTCGTCGCCTCGGGGGCTCGACGAAACATACGCCAGCTTGGTTCCATCACGCGACCAGGCGGGCGAGCTGCCCGGAGCGATGGGCAGAGTGGCGAGGATTAGGAATTGACCGCGGAGATTCGGCAGCAGAGTGGCGAAGTGATGTTGGGGGTTGACAGCAACCAGATGGTCCGCGCCCGACCATACGAGCGGCCCGGGCGATAAGGGGAATTCCGCCACACGCTCGCCCTCGCGGGTGGCGATTACCAATTCGTCGCTCCTTTCGCCTTGCGATTGGTCGCTGGGCACCCTGTCGAAGTACGCAAGATAATGACTGTCCGGCGACGGAACGGGGAAGCGAACGTTCAAGGGAAGGTGAATTCCCGCCCAGGAGAGAAACCCCACCAGAAGGATCGCGAGGGCTCCGGCGACCACGGTAACCGCCCCTCCAAGGATGTCCTTCACGGCTCGGTTCGACATAGTGCGGTCATCAAGCGTAATTGTGGCTGGGCGGAAAGATAACACGAAACTTCCCCGTCAGGGGTCGCCGCCTCGACGCCGAAAGATCTCTGCGAGAAGGCGCGTGAGGGCGCAAGTTGCCGCGCCTGGGTTTCTTTAGTACGATGTCGCGCTGCCGCCGGGCGCCTGAAAAGTCCCGCGGACACGCATTGATTCTCCCATGGCCAGCGTGGTCAGCGAAGTCCGAACTCCACGCCCGCAAACCGCCCGCAAAGCTGTTCGCGCCTTTGGGGTTTTGATCATTCTCACCCTCGTCACGGCAGGGGGAGCGGGGACGTGGTTTTACTGGAAGGAGAGAGCCAATCTCCCCGAGCTCGACGGCAGTCTGGGCGTGGCGGGCCTCGCAGCGCCGGTGGAAATCCTGCGCGACGCGCGCGGAGTGCCGCACATCTACGCAAAGTCGCTTGAAGATGCGGCCATGGCTCAAGGCTACGTCACCGCTTCAGACCGCCTCTGGCAGATGGAATTCAGCCGGCGTCTGGGGCGCGGAGAGCTTTCCGAAATCGTTGGGCGCGCGGCGCTCGACGTGGATATCGAAACCCGTCGGCTCGGGTCCCGCCAAGCCGTTGAGCGCGCGGTTGCCGAGCTCGACCCGGAGTCGGGCACCGTCTTCGCCGCCTACGCGCGCGGGGTCAACGCCTACATCGCTTCGCACCATGACCGCCTGCCCATCGAATTTGCCCTGCTCGGCATCAAGCCCCGCCCGTGGGAAGAAGCTGACTCGCTTCAGGTCGCTTTAAATATGGCGAGGAACCTCGGAACATCGTGGCCGGAGGACTTGATGCGAGAGCGCTTGAAGGCGAAGATTAGCCCCGAGCTTTACGCTGACCTTCTTCCCGACCATTCGGACCTCGACCATCCGGTCGCCGAGCCATCGCGGGCCACAACGCCATCTTCGAACCGCTCAACTTTCGGTCCGTCGCCGCCCAATGCCAGAGAGTTGCTCGCTCCGCCCTTCGGCCGCGCTCCCTTCGACTCGGCTCAGGGCCTTCGGCAGGGTCTTCGACCGCCCCTCCTTAACATCGGATTTCCGGAAGGCGAAGCGGAGGGATTTCTCGATGCTGTGCCCACGGCACGATCGGGTCTCGGCAGCAACAACTGGGTAGTGAGCGGCGCGCACACTCGCTCGCGCAAACCGCTGCTCGCCAACGACCCGCATCTGGGCCATTCCGTGCCGAGCATTTGGTACATGGCGCACTTGGTTGCGCCGGGGCTCAGCGTTGCCGGCGCCACTTTTCCCGGCCTGCCGCTCGTGGTGATCGGGCATAACGAGCGAATTGCCTGGGGCATGACCAACACCGGCCCCGACGTCGCCGACCTCTTCATCGAGCATTTCAATCCCGCGAACGCGAACCAGTACCTGCACAACGGTCAGTGGGAAAACGCCGAGGTCCGCGAGGAAATCATCCATGTACGTGACGGGCCGGACTTCCACTTGACGGTCAAGACTACGCGGCACGGGCCGGTGATATCAGGCGACCAGCACCGCGAACTGGCCCTCGAGTGGACGGCGCTCGAGCCGCATTCGCTCCGATTCATGCTCTTGAAGCTCGATCGGGCCGCGAACTGGCAGGGTTTTACCGAAGCCCTCCGGGACTATTCCGGCCCGATGCAGAACGTCGTCTACGCGGACATGGACGGCAACATCGGCTATTACGCCGCGGGCTGGATTCCTCTCCGCAAGCAGGGGGAGGGGAGCGTGCCGGAGCCCGGCGATTCGGACGACTACGATTGGACCGGCTACGTGCCCTTCGAAGACCTCCCGCACGCGTTCAATCCGCCGAGCGGCCTCATCGCCACGGCGAACGGGCGGGTGGTTCCGGACGGCTACCGGTTTTTCATCACGCATGAGTGGGCGCCGCCTTTTCGCACCGCGCGAATCTTTCAACTGCTCGAGTCGGGCCGCGAATTCGAAGTTCGCGACATGCTGCGCATTCAGATGGACATTGCTCCGCTCGACGACCAGTGGCTGGCCAAGGAGCTCGTGGGCGCCGCCCAGGCTTCGCCGCCCGTAAGCGCCGACGCGCAATATGCCCTCGCGCTTGTTCGGGCATGGGACGGTGAAGCGCGCGCGGATTCCGGCGCCACGCTCGTCCTCGAGCTCACGCGCCAGGCTCTCCTCCAGCGCGTCCTCGGGCCGAAGCTCGGCGCAGATGCTCCGAATTATCATTGGGGCTTGAGCACGGGTTTTCTCCAGAACGTGCTCAAGAATCGCTGGGCGCGGTGGCTGCCACCCGGGGACGCGGATTTCAACATGACGCTCATGAAAAGCCTCGAGGAGGCCGTCGCGCGCATCTCGGGCCTGGTGGGCTCGCCCGACCACGCCGCCTGGAAGTGGGGGGATACGATTCGCCTCACGTTTCGCAACCGCATTTCCGGGCGGCTTCCTTTCCTGTCAAGGTTTCTCGACATCGGACCGTTTCCCCAGGCCGGGACCGCCAACACCATCAAGGCCACGACTGCCGGCCATGGGCCCTCCATGCGCATGGTTGTGGATTTCTCCGATTTCGACCATTCCGTCCAAAACCTTACGCTCGGGGAGGCCGGCAATTTCCTGAGTCCTCATTACAAAGACCAATTCGAAGCTTGGTATCACGGCACGAGCTTCCCGATGCTCTTCAGCCCCCAGGCCGTCGAGCAAGGCGCCGTGCACCGGCTTACCCTCGAGCCGCAATAAGCCCGAGGGCGTAAGGGGAGCCGGCTCCAAGGGAGGATGATTGCAATTCCACGATCGGAAGGCGGCCCTCGCGACAGGGCTCTTAGTCTTCCTGGCAGCTCGAACGCTCGCCGCCGGGCAAGTGGCGGCGCCCAGCCCCCTCGTAATTCATTATCACCTTCGTCTCACGCACCCTTCGGCACATCTCCTGGACGTCCAAATTGACGCAAATCCTGTAAAAGAGCCCGCGATTGACCTCGTGCTCCCGGCTTGGTCGCCGGGCCGCTACGCCATCTACGACTTCGCGAAGAACGTCCAGGAATTCTCCGCGTCCGGGGCCGACGGCCGGCCGCTCCCCTGGTCCGAGCCCGACAAGCAGACTTGGAGGGTGGACGCGCGCGACTCGGGCGGTACGGTCAGCGTCCGCTATCGGGTCTTCGCGAACGACCTGAACGGCTCGTTCTCCGAATACGATTCCACCCACGCCAACCTGAACGGCGCTTCTATTTTCATGTACGTCGCGGGACACAAACAGGACGGGGTCGCGCTCGATATCGAGCCGCCGTCGCGCGACTGGAAGATCGTCGGCGGGTTTTCGCTTTCCACCGGCGACCGCTCGTTCGCAGCCCCCAACTACGACCGCCTGATTGACACCCCGATGGAAATCTCCCCCGAAACCACAGTGACCGAGTTCCAGGAAGCCGGCAAAACCTTCCGCATCGCGGTCCACTCCTATTCGGAGTCGCCGGGGGGGCGGGGGGAACTGGAAGAGGGCGTGAGGAAAATCGTGCGCTCGGAGTTGGCCATGATGCCCGCTCCGGATTTCGATCACTACACTTTTCTCTTTCATTTCGCGCCGGACATCCCGGCCGGGGACGGCATGGAGCATCTGAATTCCACTCAAATCATTATGAGCAGGGCGCTCGACTCCTCCGGCGCGCGCGAGGCCCTGGAGACTGCCGCACACGAATTCTTTCACGTCTGGAATGTGAAGCGGCTCAGGCCTCTGGCGCTCGGCCCCTTCGACTACTCGCGCGAAGATTACACGCCCTCCCTCTGGTTTGCCGAGGGCGTCACTAGTTATTACGCTTACATCCATCTGTTGCGCGCGGGCCTGTGGACCCGCGAAGAGTTTCTCCAACACCTCGCGAATGAAATCGCGCAGCTCGAAATCGAGCCGGGGCGGCTGATGATGTCGGCGGAGAGCTCGAGCTTCCACGCCTGGTTCTATGACCGCTCGCCTCAAATGCAGGAAACGAATTTCGCCAATACGACCGTCTCTTATTACAACAAGGGCGCTCTACTCGCGATGCTCCTGGACCTTGAACTCCGCAGCCGCACGGGCGGCGCAAAGTCGCTCGACGATATTCTGAGGGTGATGTATCAGAAGTTTTATGAGGCGCCCCCGGCCACTTACTACGGCCCCGGCCGCGGCTACGAGGAAAAGGACATTCTGGACGCCCTCAAAGCCGTCTCCGGAAACGACTTCACAGACTTCTTCGGAAAATACGTGCAAGGGACGGCTCCCCTTCCCTACGCGGAGACGCTGGCGAAGGCGGGTCTGGCCCAGCGTGTGACCACACCCTCGGACGCGCCTCCGAGCCTCGGGATCTTCAGCCGGGCGGAAGATTTGGGGGTGAAGATTACGGCAATCAACCCGGGCGGGGCGGCGGACCGCGCCGGCCTCTCCCGGGACGATCTCCTGGTCGCGGTGGACGGCGCCTCGCTCGCGAATACTCCCCTCACGGACCGGCTCAAGATTTATCCTCCCGGCGCCGATGTCCCCTTTACGGTCGAGCGCCACGGCCGCCGCGACCGCATTACCGTAAAGCTCGATCCGCCTTCCAGCCGCGATTATTCCATTGTCGAATCGCCGGACGCGACGCCGAACCAGCGTGCCATCCGCCAGGGGTGGCTGGGTGGGCGGTAGGGGCCACGCGTTAGGTGCTGGGGACGGAGGGCAATGCGGGGATTGTTAAGGGTGAAGGTTGAAGGTTGAATGGCCTGCGACGGAGAACCTTCTCCGCTAAGCCGCACTTCAACCTTTAAGGCGTCGCAGACCTCAATTGCTTTTCGTCGGCCCTACCGAATTTTTTATTTCCCTAAAGACCTTATTGGGGACGTTCGTCGTCCCGCCGGAGACTAGGCGCACGTCGCTTGGCGTGGCGACGCTTGAGGTAAAACCACACCCAAACCGCTATCGCCAACACCGCAGCCGCGAAGACCGCTTGGTGGAATCGCTTGACGACGTGGACCAGCGTCGGGAGGCTCCCGCCAAACAGGAACCCGACGCTTCCAATCGTCAACGACCACAAGACCGCCCCGGTGAAATTGAAAAAGAGAAAGCGTGGGCAGAATCCCAAGCTGTCGCCAATCGTCGCGCCCGCCGCCGCTGTGGCCATGGCCCGCACCAGGTTGATTTCGCCATGGTAGGCGAGAAACCCGGCGAAAAGCAGAATGGTCTCCCCCGGCAGCGGGACGCCGCCGTTCTCCAGCATCACGCCAAAAAAAATCACCCAGTAGCCGTAGTGGGCGAAAAAATCCGTGAGGACGTTGTAAAGCGCTTCCACGCGGGGCTCCTGGCCCTCCAATTTACAATGTCCTCGCCGCCCGCGCCAGCCGCGCTCGTAACCAAATCGACGATAAAGTCTGGCCCTGGCGTGCTAAACTACGGGGAAGATGCGAGAACCCTTTGGCGAAAGGCTTGAAAAGCGGGTGGTTGTGTGCGACGGCGCGATGGGGACGATGCTTTATTCCAAGGGCATCTCCCTCAGCCGCTGTTTTGACGAGCTCAACCTATCGGCGCCGCACTTGGTGAAAGAAGTCCACTTGGGCTACGTCAAGGCTGGCGCCGAGGTTGTCGAGACGAATACTTTTGGAGCCACACGTCTGCGTCTGGCGAAATTCGATTTGGGGGACAAAGTCCGCGAGATCAATATCGCCGGAGCGCGCCTGGCGCGCGAAGTGGCTGGCGATGACCTCTGGGTGGCCGGAGCCGTCGGCCCGTTCGGGCTGCGCCTGGAGCCGCTCGGCCCTACCTCGCGCGAAGAGGCCCGCCAGTCGTTTCGCGAGCAGATCGAAGCCCTGGTCGAGGGCGGCGTGGACCTGGTGATCATCGAGACCATGGTGGACGTCGAGGAGGCCCACCAAGCCCTCCTCGCCGCGCGCGACGCCTCGCGGCTTCCCGTAGTCGTTCAGATGACCATCCGGGAAGACGGCGCGACGCCCACCGGCACGCCGCCGGAAGACTTCGCGCGCCTCCTCGACGAGTGGGGCACGGACGTCATCGGACTCAACTGTAGCGTCGGCCCGGCCGCGGTGCTGGAGACCTTGGAGCGCATGGCGCGCGTGACGGCGAAGAAACTCTCCGCGCAGCCGAACGCCGGCATGCCCCGCACGGTCGAGGGCCGAGCCATTTATCTTTGCTCGCCGGAATACATGGCGAGCTACGCCGCTCGGTTCATTCAGGCGGGGGCGCGCCTGGTGGGCGGCTGCTGCGGCACCACGCCCGAGCACATCCGGGCCATCAAGACGGCCGTCAAGTCGGCGACCCTCGGCGACTCGCGCGCAGTGGTCGAAGTCGTCGGCCGGCGCCTGGAAGCGCCCGAGCCGCCGCCGGTCGAACAACGCTCGCCGCTGGGGCGAAAACTGGCAGCCGGCGGCTTCCCCGTAATCGTCGAAATCGTTCCGCCGAAGGGCTCGGACGCCGCGCAAGAAATCGAAGGCGCGCGGTATCTGGCCGCCCACGGCGTGGACGCGGTGAACATCCCCGACGGCACGGGCGCGACGGCGCGCATGAGCGCCATCTCACTCGCGGCCATCCTCAAGCAACAGGTCGGCGTGGACGTTTTGCTCCACTACAGCACGCGCGACCGGAACGTGCTGACGATTCAGTCGGAACTCCTCGGCGCCTACGCGCTCGGCCTCCGGAACATCCTTGCCTTGACGCGCGATACGGCGCAATACTCGACCGTTCAGGAAAGCGCGATATTTGAAGTGGACGCCATCGGTCTCGTGAACATTCTGAACAGCCTTAATCGCGGCCTGGACGTCGGCGCGAACCCCCTCGGCGCGCAGACCGGGTTTCTGATCGGCGCGGCGCTGAATCCGCAGGCCGTCAACCTCGACGAGGAGTTGCGACGCTTCGAATACAAACTAAAGGCGGGCGCAAATTTCGCCCTGACGCAGCCGGTCTTTGACGCCCAAGGCCTGGGCGAGTTCCTGAAACCCGTGCGCGCGATGACACACGGCAAATTCAGCATCGTCGCAAGCCTCTGGCCGATTACGAGCTTTCGCAACGCCGAGTTCCTGAACAACGAAGTCCCCGGCGTCACCATCCCGCAGCCCGTCATGGAGCGCATGCGGAAGGCCGATACCGGCGACCGCGCACGCGCCGAGGGCGTCCGCATCGCCCAAGAGATCCTGGCCGAAATCCGGGAATTCGTTGAGGGCGTCCAGATCGCATCTCCCTTCGGCCGCTACGCCCTGGCCGTGGAAGTGGCAGAGGTGCTGAAGAAGGATGTTGTCAGTAGTCCGTAGTCCGTTGTCCGTGGTTAGTTGTCCGCTGCCCGTGGGCGGTCGAAAGTTGAAAGTCGGAAGTCTTCACCTTTGACTTTCAACCCCCGACTTTCAACTTTTCGGTCTTCCGTGGACCACGGACAAAGGACAAGACTTGATGAGCGCACCCGCTAAATTGGGAAAAGAAGACTCCTTCGAGAAGAACCTCGAGCGGCTAGACGCCATCGTCGCCGAGCTCGAGGACGCCGAGCTGCCGCTCGAAAAGGCCTTACAACTCTACGAGGAGGGCATGAAACTTTCCGAGGTTTGCCACAAGCAGCTCTCCGAGGCCGAGGGGCGGGTCGAAATCCTGATGAAGAAAGCGGGTGGCAAGCTCGCCGCCGAGCCCTTCGAGAGCGAGGAGGGGGAGAAGCCTTGACCGCTGCCGCTTGCCTGACGATTCAAGGCTCCCTTGAAGAGCTGCGCACGCGCGTGGATGCGGAGCTCGATCGCCTGATGCCGCCCGCCAACGAGTTCCCTCCCTCGATTCACCAGGCGATGCGCCACTCGGTTTTCGCCGGCGGCAAGCGCATCCGCCCGATCCTGTGCCAGGAGGCGGGGCGCCTTTTCGGTGGGGACGAAGCGAGCCTTTTAAAACTCGGCTGCGCCATCGAATTCATCCACACCTATTCGCTGATTCATGACGACCTGCCCGCGCTCGACAACGACGACCTGCGCCGGGGGAAACCCACCTGCCACGTGGCATTCGGCGAGGCGACGGCGATCCTTGCTGGCGATGCCCTGCTGACGCTGGCGTTCGGAATCCTCTCGGCGCCCGCCGTAACCGGTGAGGCGCGCCGGCTGCGCGTCCTCCACGGGCTTTCGACGGCCATCGGCACGCGGGGCATGATTGGCGGCCAAGTCGTGGACCTCGAAGCGAGCGGCCGCGCTCCCGACCCCGCGACGCTCGAATATATTCATGCGGCTAAGACCGGCGCGCTCATTCGCGCCGCCGCGCGCTCGGGCGCGATTTACGCGGGCGCCGCGGACGCCGACCTTGACCGCGTCACGGTCTACGGTGAACGCGTGGGCTTGGCCTTTCAAGTGGCCGACGACCTGCTCGACGTCTCGGGTTCGGCGGCCTCGCTCGGAAAAACTCCGGGCAAGGACGGCCGGCAGAAGAAGCTTACGTATCCGGCGGTTCATGGCGTCGAAGCTGCGCGCCGCATCGCCGCCGAACTCGTCGCCGAGGCCCAGGCGGCATTGGAAATTTACGGCGATCGCGCGCACCGGCTCAACGAAATCGCGCGCTACCTTGTAACCAGGGAGAAGTGATGGACTACCAATATATCTCCCACATCGAATGTCCGGCCGACCTGAAGAAGGTCCCGCGCGAAGAACTGTCCAAGGTCGCCGAAGAGTGCCGCGACTACCTGATCTCCGTGGTTTCGAAAGTAGGCGGGCACCTGGCCTCCAGCCTCGGCGCGGCGGAGCTGACCGTCGCTCTCCACTACGTCTTCGACGCGCCGCGGGACAAAATCGTCTGGGACGTGGGCCACCAGGCCTACGTCCACAAGATTCTTACCGGGCGTCGCGACCGCTTTCCGACCATCCGCCAATACGGCGGACTCTCCGGTTTTCCGGTTCGCGACGAGAGCCCTTACGACGCCTTCAACGTCGCGCACGCGGGCACGGCGATTTCCGGGGCGCTCGGCATGGCCGTGGCGCGCGACTTGAAAGGCGAGGATTATCACGTGGTCGCCGTGGTGGGCGACGCGGGATTGAC
>QHZN01000344.1 GCA_003225365.1 Acidobacteriota bacterium | reverse complement strand
CGGGACGGGTTCAGGCCTCGGCGACCGAGCACTCAGCGAGCAAAAGGCGGTCCGCAAAGGCGGTCCAGCTCCCGCTGGCCGCTAGTATCCCCTAACAGACCATCGGCGCTTTCCAGATCGAAACTAGGAGAGTGGCTTGAGTAGGCTTTGCCCAACGGAAGGAAAATGCTCTGACTGTAGGGGCGGTCTATGACCGCCCGTTCTTCCTAGATTCAACGAAATACGGGCGGTCATAGACCGCCCCTACAGTTGCGAACTTCGGATCCGGCGATTCGTTGGGCAAAGCCGCTAGAGTAAAAGGAGGGGTTATGGAAAGCAAGACAGGGGAGCGTTTGGGCGCACTGGCGGGGCTGATATCCGCCGTTGCAACCCTTCTGCTGGTAACGGTTGCGGCTGCAGCGCAGCAGAACACCGGCACCATTCTGGGCGTGGTGAAAGACTCCTCGGGCGCGGTGGTGCCCGGTGCCGGCATCACCATCCTGAATGAGGAGACGAGCCTGACCCGCACAGTGACGACAGGCGAGAACGGCGCCTTTCGGGCGCCCGCACTGCCCGTTGGCCGTTACACGGTGAGGGCTGAACTAGCCGGCTTCCGGACCCAGTCGCAGCGCGGCCTGATTCTCGAAGTGGCGCAGGAACTGGTCGTGAACCCCACGCTGGAGGTGGGGGCGGTGCCCCAGGAGGAAGTAGTGGTCAGCGCGGAAGCGCCTCTGGTCAACACCACCAGCAGCGCGCTCGGCAGCGTGGTGAACGAGCAAAGCATGTCGAACCTACCGCTCAACGGGAGGAACTACGTGGACCTTACCATGCTCCAACCCGGTATCTCCCAGCAAACGCTCGCGACTACGGGTGGCGGCGCCACTGCCAGCGGAACCTGGTTCAGTGCCAACGGCGCCCCGGTGCGGTCAAACAATTTCACGCTCGACGGAGCGCCGATGGTCAACGCGGCGGCCGCCGCGACTGCCTCGGAGGCTGGAACCACGTTGGGAGTGGACGGCATCCGCGAGTACAAAGTCGTTACCAGCGCTTTCAGCGCCGAGTACGGGATGGTGATGGGCAGCCAGACGGTTATGGTGAGCAAGAACGGAACGAACCTATGGCACGGCGACGTATTCGAGTACCTGCGGAATAGCGCCCTGGATGCCCGGAATTTCTTTGATTACCGGACCACCTCGGGAGGCAGACGCCTGCCTTTATTCCAAAGGAACAACTTTGGCGGCTCCTTTGGCGGCCCCATCAAGAAAGACAAAACATTCTTCTATGGGGTCTACGAAGGCCTGCGGCAAAATCTCGGCGTAACGGTCCTGGACAACGTGCTGCCGGCAGCCTGCCACCAACTGGTGAACCGGGGCACCAACAACGCAACGCTGGCAAATCCCGCCGCCTGCGCCCCCACATTGACCAGCTCGAGTGTCGTACCCCAGGTCATGCAGCCCTTTCTCGATTTGTACCCCCAGCCGAACCTGTCCGGCAACCAGTTCACCTTTCCATCTTCCAGTACGCAGCGGGAGGATTACGGACAAATTCGTGTGGACCAGAACTTTTCAGGGGCGGACACGTTCTTTGGGCGCTACACCATGGACGACGAAGAGTTAAATAATGCCACCAACAACATCCGGGCGCTCGCCTCCGGCGCAGCGTTTCCCGGGATTCGCACTTTGGGCGCGAGCCAAAGCCAGTCTGCGACGCTGTCGGAAGGCCACGTCTTCTCTCCGGCATTGCTGAATACGGCGAGACTCTCCTTCGGCCGCACCAACTTCGGCACGCGCACTACTTCCGACGCCAACCTGGCTGATTCAGGCTACTCCCTTGCGCCCGGCCAGCCCGTAGGACAGATTTCGATCTCCGGCGGGATCACGGGATTCCAGGGGGTGATGCTACCTAGCTATCAGATCCAAACCGTCTACACCTTGAGCGATGACCTGTACTACACAAAAGACCGCCACGCGCTGAAGCTCGGCATGCTGTTCAACCGCTACAATCTGTTCACCCAGGGAACGGCCAAACTGCTCACTGGTACGGTCACCTTCAACGACGTCGCGAGTTTTATGCAGGGGATCTATGACAACTATGCTGCGGGGACGCCCAGCACTCTCCAGCGCCGCTTCTGGTCATACAAAACCTGGGGTTTCTATGCGCAGGATGACGTGCGGGCGACCTCCCGGCTGACACTGAACCTGGGCCTGCGCTATGAGTTTCAGACCGTGCCCCGAGAGCGATTCCATATCGAGAGTCGCTTCCTCAACTTCGCCGATCCCACCCAGACGTGGACCTACGGCCCCGTGATGCGCAACCCGAGCTTGAAGAATTTCAGCCCGCGCGTCGGATTTGCCTGGGACGTCCGGGGCAACGGGAAGACAGCCATTCGGTCGGGGTTCGGCCTGTATCAAGACCTGGCGAATTTCGGATCGGCCCTGAATCAGATCCCCCTTGGCATGCCGCCTTACTCGCGGCAGAACATCGTCAGCAGCAACCCGCAGCGGCTGCCGTTGTCCATCCCCTTGCAGTTCCCCGATATCCCCCTCACGAGTCTTTGCGCCAGGGATCTGCCTCCGGCCGATTGCCCGAATCGCTTGCAAACGATGGCCTATGACCTCGATCAGCCGCGCTCGGTCCAGTACAACCTCACGGTGGAGCAACAGATGCCTCTGGGCATCGGACTGGCTCTGTCCTACGTGGGATTCCGAGGCATCCATCTCTGGCAGGTCCGGGAAGGAAACCCCATTCCTCCTAACGACATCATTAATGGTTCGCCCGCTTGGTTCCCTTACCTTTGCGGCGGAGTTGCTTCGACGGTGCCTTGTCCCGCGCCCGTTGCCACCGTGCCGAATCCGGCCTATCGCAGAATCAATCCCGGCTATGCCAGCGTCATCCTCATTAAAACTTCAGCGGACTCCTGGTACAACTCGCTTCAAGTCGTATTGAAGAAGCGATTGAGCCGCGGATTGGAGTTCCAGAGCGCCTACACCTGGAGCAAATCGCTCGACACCACTCAGGGTCAATCGTATTTCGCCGATTGCACCGACCAGGGAGGGCTGGAAGGCACCAGCCCGTTCAATTCGCGGCTGGACAAGGGCCCCTCTTGCTTTGACCTGCGCCACAACTGGCACCTGAACCTCCTGTATTACTTCCCCAACATCAACTCGGATCGGCTCGCGGCCAAATTCCTCCGCGGCTGGTGGGTGGGCAACATTGTGACCGTCCGTACCGGATTTCCGTTCACGCCGCTGGTGAGCGTCGCCCGGTCCAACAATGCCGTCTTTGCGGGCCAGGGCACTACCGGGATCGTCGATCGGCCCAATGTGGGAACCGACACCACTAGCGGGACGTTCCGTTGTTCCGGTACGGCTTCGGCCTTCCCCGGCGCGCCACCCTGCTCGAATGGCTCGGTCACTTATCAGT
>QHZN01000154.1 GCA_003225365.1 Acidobacteriota bacterium | reverse complement strand
GTTGGCCAGCCGCAACTCATCGGCCGCTTCGTAGAGAAACAGCGCCCGAAACGAGCCTCTGACCGCCATCGCGCGACCCTCCCTGTGTCGTAGAGTGCCCTTTTCACTCTCCTTTGGCAACGTTCTTCCGGGCAACCGAACCCCGGGTTCTTTCGGCTCAATTCTCCCCGCTGGCCGTCTGCCGGCCAAGTACAGGTGTAATAGCACAAATGTGCCCGCTACCCCCTACTTCCGTTCAATTGGCGAGTTCGCAGTTTTCCTCCACACTCTTCACCAGGCGACCGAATAGCCGTTTTCCCGGGATTGGGTAGATCGCTTGGCAGAGTCGCAAAAGAAGAGTGAATGAGAGACCGCGCGAACTACAGAGTGACGAAGAACAATTCCCAACGGGCCGTGCGCTTTCCGATCCGAACCAAGATCCAATATCGGCCCGAAGGCAAAGAGGAATGGCAGATGGGAGAAACCCAAAACATTAGCCGATCCGGAGTGCTGTTCAATGTGAGCGAGCTCCTCGCGGTCAACACGGCGCTGGAATTGATGTTCCCTCTCCCCACCGAAATCGGGAGCGAGGCCGGCGCCATGGTCCTTTGCCGCGGCCGTATTGTGCGCACGATTCTTCCGCCCTCTTCGGACCAGTTCGGTCTGATCGCGGCGGTCTTCTCGGATTACGGGCTGCAGCCAGCAAGCAGGGAAAACACGCCGGAAGACGCATAGGGAAGAATCCTTTGAGTTCCGAATCCCACGATCGTCGTGCGGGCGTCTGCGCCGGAGTGGTCAGCCGGCGTAACGGATTTCGTCCGCCAAAGCACGCTGGCGATCCAGCCTCGGGGTCCGCCGCCAAAGGGCGAGCCCTAGGCTGTCACGTCGCTCGGAGCGTTCCCCGGCAAGACCCGGAAGTCGCAGCCGCAAATTTCCGAACCAATCAAGAGAACAATGCCTGCGGACAAGACTCTCTTCTGCACCCGGCCTCGACCTCACCGAAGGCCATAGGTGGCAGGAGCTAAGCAGCAGGCGAACCCATACGAGGTAAAGCCGCGAAGATAGCACGCTAGCCGAGGGCGCTCTAAGGGGCTAAAGAGGTTGCCGATGCCAACCTTAGCCCGCCCGCTTGACTGAGGGTCTGGGACTGGAGACTATCGACGATGTCAAAGCATGACACAAAAAAGCCACACGAAATCAGGCCAGCGTTTCTCGGAATAGGGCAGGTCTATTGTCGAACTTGCGGGGTGAACCTGACGTCGGGGGAACTCGCATCGATGGTTCAGGAGAGCGTCACACGGGCCAACGCCCTGTTAACGGCGCCCCACTTTGACTCCCCTGCCTTGGACGATGAGGAAGGGGATGAAGACAACGGCATGACGGGATCGAGCCGCAAGTAATCCCGTCGGCTAATGCGGCGCATTGTCGCGTTTAATGGACGGCCTTAGATTACTACCCCCCACCGTAAAATGAATTCGAGCCTGAGCCTGACGGCGATGGAGGACAGCCCTCCCCAAGGCCTCCGGTGACGCCAACCCTTCGGTGACCTACGCCTTAACCAGATTCATAAAAGGTGACACTGTTGCAGGGTGAGCGGCGACTCTCCGGCGCCGTTTACTTGTAGTCCGCCGTTAGGGGACTGAGGGGCCGCAGAGTTCGCCCACCGCCCCTATGGACTTTCGAGTTTCAGATTCGCCGCTTGCCCCATCTGGGATTGCCGCTACAATTGCGGCCAGCGCGGGAGTAGCGGCGTGGTCTGCTAGTTTGCGTGCGCCTGGCCGTTCGACGCCACGCGGAATTGCAAACGAGTTCCGGACTCGAGACGCAGGTTGCCCTGGCGCGTGCTGAGCATGGAGCTAGATTCCGCACTTCCTTGGGCGCCGGTCACCGAGCTAACGCGCACAGCGCGAATCGGAGTCGAAAGCATTGCGCCTGCCTGCGCAGGCAGGCCGGTCGTCGCGCCAAGCGTGCCGCGAGTGGTGGTGCCCACCGCGCTTTCAAGGCCTCCCGTCGCTCCTCCAACTGTGCTCGCAGTTCGGCCAACGGTTGAGCCCGCCCCGCCCAACAAGCCTCCGCCCGACCGCGCGGGAGCAGGACCTGGGGCGATCATAGGCTCAGGCGCTTCCTCGTTTTCGGACCGCATCTCGCTAGGCGTCGAAATGATAGACGCCAAGACGGCATTCGTCCGCATCGTCTCGCTCCCGCTCACCAGGCGGTCAAACTTGATGCCGAGCATCGAGCCGTCGTTTGCTCCCGACTTCACTTCGGTTACGTGGCCAACCAAGCGGTCGCCCTTGCGGATCGCCACGCGGCCGTTCTCCTTCACGTTTTGGCTGACCCGCGCGGAAATCTCATCGCCCGGCTTCGCGGTCTTTGCGTCGAGGCTCGATTCGAGTTGTGCGGTGAACTTTGTCCCCGCGCCAAGACCCTTCTGGTCCGAATCGGGCTGTCCCTTAGGCGGCCGCTTCGCCGCCTCGGCTTGTTCCTCTGCCGCTGATGTGCCACGCGCCGGCTCTTGCGCCGCGGCTATTTCGAAAAGCCCCGTAAATAAACCCAAGACAAGAATTGCTCTCACACCTCTGGTCATACGTCACCCCCTGAAGCACTCCTAAAGCATTTTCCTTGCCAACTTTGAGGCCCGCCAAGTCGCTTGATGTTAAGAGGTTGGCGGTCCGAAGCGAGGCGCAGATTGCGGCTCTCGTCCTTAGGGCCGGAAGATTTTACCAAGCACAGCGGTGACTTTGGAACAATACGCAGCAACTCGAAATCTCTCCCCTCTGACGATTCTCGCGCCACCTCATCGGAGGAGTGAATCGAGGGCCGGTAGCGGGTCGCCCTCGTGGATGGTCTCCGATAACCGCGCCATTTTTTCCTGGAGCCGGCGCCAATACTCGTTTTCGGCATCCCAGCGGCCAAGCGCCGAAGCGAGGCGATAGGGGCGATACTGGGCGAGCCAGGCGGCTTGGAACTCGCCGCGCAATTCCGTGATGTTGTCCATCAAGTCCACCAGGCGCGAGTGGTCCTGATAGACTACCTGCGACTCCCAGGTGTTCCACCACTCGTCGTCCTTCGGCCGCTTCGGCCCTAGCTTCTGCCACAGGTTGACAAGGTCCGTGGGGGTTTGGAATTTTTCGCCGGCGTAATCCACCAACCGCGCTGCAAGGATCAGGCTATCGAGCCAATCGGCCGACGCCCCGAGCGACCGCGCGCGGAAGAAATGTTCCTCCGCGTCTTCGGCCTCGAGACGCGCCTGAGTGAGATCGCCGTAATGGTCCGTGTCTTGCTTGAGCCGAGCCGGAGCGAACGGGTCCCCCCAAAGCGCGAGCATCGTGTCATCGCCTATGACGCTTTGAAGTGTGGTCTCCGCGCGGGCCAGGTCATCAAGGCCAGCGGCGGCTTCCGGAGCCGCCGTTGGGGGAAGCGTCAGCGCGGCGAAGTCCGAGAAAAACCGCGCGCGCTCGACGGGGCGGGTCTCCCAGGAGGCCACCATGCCGTAGGCCATTCCCGGCCAGATTTCGCGCATGAGCATTTGAGCGTCGTCCGTCCAGATGGTATTGATGATGCCAAGCGTCCCGGCCGCGCGCCCGGCGGCGAGAAAAGTGTCAACGTTTTCGAAGCTGCGCTTGAAGTCCGGCGCAATCTGGTTCCAACTTGTGACGCCAGTTGCGATCATTTCAGGGACGTGGTGGCCGGCGAGCGGCTCGAGCCAGTGGCGGTAGCGTTCTGGACGCGGATCGTATTCCCACGCCACGGCGATAAGTCCGGGCGGAAGCTGTTCGAGGATTTCCGGATACTTGACAATGATGTCGCCCCAAGCCATCGTGGTCTTCCCGTGCTGAGCGAAGCGGCGCGCGACGTGGCCGAGTTGTTCGACAAAAAGCTTTGCCGGCTTCCCCGCCCCGCCCGGCTGTTTCGCCGCAAGCTCAATCTGAAATGTCTCGTCGAAGCCGACGTGGACGAAGCGGCTAGGGAAAAGCTCCGCGAGCTGATCAATCCAGTCGTCGAGGAGCGCCGCGACCTTTGGATTGCGCGGGTCGAACTCGGTCCCGTGAGGGAGGTCGGACAAACTCGAGTAGCGCTCGACGCGGAAGAGGTCGTGCAAATGGCCGTAAAGCTCGAGGCAGGGCACGACATCGATGTGCCGCGCGCGCCCGTAGGCGACGATGCGGCGGACTTCTTCTTTCGAAAAGCGGCCGCCGGGGTTCAAGATCGAATAGCCCGCAAGCTCGATGCTCGCTTCGCTGTAAAAGTAATATTGGTTGGCCTTCCAACGCGCCAGGAAATCCAGTTGGCGTTCGACTTCCTGCTCAGTCGGGAGCGGCCCGTGGCTCATGTCCACCATCGTGCCGCGATAAGCGAGCGACGGCCAGTCGTCGATCGCGACTTCCGGCACCCGGGCGTCTTTGCCCTTGCCCTCGACTAACTGGCGTAACGTCTCGACGCCGTAAAATACGCCCGCCGAGGAACTCGAACGAATCTCAGCGCCTGTGGGCGTCACCTTCAGATGATAGGCTTCACGCGAATCCGGCCCGGGCGTTTCGCCCGGCATGGGCAGCGGGTCGAGCGCGCCCGTGCGCGCCAGCACAATCGCCGGGCCCGCCACCTCCCTTTCGAAGATCGGTGGCCGCTCGCCGGTCTCGGCCTCGAGTGCTTGAGCCAACTCCCTCGCGGCGAAGGAATCGTCTTCGCTCGGCGGGGATGTGAATCGAATCGAGAGTCCGGCGAGCGGCAGCATTCCTTTGCCATAGCTGATCTTCTGCGGCCGAGGCATGGGCGGGCGGTGTTCGGCGAACGCGGGGCAGCTAAAGGCCGAAATAAAGATCAAAGCTGTCGTAAATTCGACTTGGCGCATGCGGGCCATTTTTTTCACCTGCCAATTCCGAATTTTGTTAATCAGAAGCACCGACAGGTTCCGCCAGGCGGTGACCTTTGAACCATAAAGAAACCAATGCCGCGAATAGCTCTTTTCCCCGGTGCTTTGATATTAGCGGGTCATATGAGCCCCGACCGCCGGCTCCTCTGACTTCCAAAGTTAAACGCGCTCAATGAAAAGTGGGAGCGCCTGGAACGGCCAGGCCAGGGTCCTTCATCGGGGCCTTCCTCAGGCAAAAGGCTGAGAGCGTGTAAAGGGCAATTGCTATGACCCCTAACACCGGCGTCCCGGCCACCATGACCAAATTCTCTAAGGTTCCGCCCACGACGGCCCCCAGAAGGTTGATACCCAGGGCCTGGGCGGGATTCGGCGCGCCGCTAAGACTGCTTGAGAAAATCAGTCCTGAGAAGAAGACGGGCAGTGCCACAATCGCTGCAGCTGCCGAAACTTTCCCTTCGGACGGCAGTGCCTCAAGAATTGAGTACGGGAATACGGTACCGAATACTAGCATGAGAAAAAGTGCAGCATAGGATAAACGGCGCGAGGGAGGCCGGACCGTAACCACGGCATTGGCTAGCAGCGCCATCATCAGAAACGCGGCAATTACAACGGCATTTACGACCCAGGTGGAGCCGAAAAGGAGCGAGAGTTCAGTAACCGCTTTTGTCTCCAGCAGCAGGAATCCAGCTCCAAGCGCGAATAGGTGCAAGTTTTCGCGACGGCCTAGACTTGTTATTACCATTGTCCGACGAAGAACTCTGCGCGCCCCAATCAGAAACGTGACCAGGATTAGGAGAATCGATACGGGGATGGTCCGCCGAGGAAGGTAGAGGAATGGCCAATGGTCCGTCGCGAGGGTCACCGAATGGCTCGAGCGCTGCAACTGGTCAGTAATATCTGAAAAACCCCCGACAAATCCGCCATCGCGGGCTCCCCCCTCAACAAAAACCGCTCCCCCCCCGCCGGCGGAGTCGTAGCCAATGAAGTAGGCTCGCGGTGGCTGCCCAAAGGCAGCTGTTAAGGTGTCGAAAAGCCGCTGCGTAATGTAGTGTGCGGGGCGGGTTGCAAAGTAAAGGATGAGACATGCATTCTCGTTCAGGAGGCGACGCGCCTCGCGAAAGCTTTCCAGCGTATAAACGTAATTGTCGAGCCGTATAGACGAAAAGGCAGAAAGCATAGTCTCGGCGTCCAGAAAACCGAAAATAACAAGATCATATTTTGCTTGGGCTTTCTTAAAAAATGCGCGGGCGTCATCAACAAAGAGTGTGACCTTCGCCGAGTCGTAAGGGCGTTCGGGGTGGTACTTTCGGCCGAGGTCGAGAATAACGGGATCAATTTCGACTGCGTCAACGTGATCAACTCCGTGCCGCAGCGCCGCCGCCACGTCGTTGCCTGTCCCAGCTCCGACCACCAGCACGCGCCGACCTCTTGGAGCGTGACGCGGTAATACGGGGACCAGTAAGTGTTTGCCTGAGGCGCCGCGGCGGCAAGGACGACGATGACGAACGATAGAATTACCAGCGGGTCGCGCAGGAAAAACGGAATTGCAACCAGGAACCCGATAAGAATCCATACTGCGGGGGAAACATCCCAATAAGAAATATAAGTAAATATAATTATGCCCGCCATGCTGCCGGCAAGGTTTATCCCATAACCACGAAGAGCGGGGACGCGTTGGAGTTGTTCACCCACAATCCCCCCAAGCACGACAAAGAAGCCCACCAGCACCGCTAGAATCGCTGTCGTACACGTCCAATAGCGCAGCACCAACACGATGGGCGGTATGCCCTGTCTCTCAAAGCTTGTCCAAACGAAGTAATCTCCACTCGGGAAAGGGATGTGAGTCAGCCCGAGTGGAGATGAAAAAACGATGAGCAGAAATAGGGCCAGCACAGCACCAGGGAAGACCAGCCTGAATTTCCGCGGTCTGCCTACGATCATTCCCAACCCGATGCCAAAAAAGCTTGCTATGAGCGGCAGGTTCTTCAGGTACGCAAAGACTCGGATTTCCGTCGAAAGGTAACGGATGACGACCAGTTCAAAGTACAATGCCAGAAAGCTCGCGATGAACAGTTTCACAGTGGTGCGCGTTTGTTGGCCCGATCCAACGCCGTAAGCCACCCCCATTTTTAACCAGTTTGGTTTCTTAATAGGTCAACCCCTTTCCACGGCAGGCCAATCTACCTCATTCGTCACTTCCCGAGCAAATGGTGTATCGTGGTTCCGCGTTGCGGGATTATTCAGAAGGCCGAAGGCGTTGTCAAATACTGCGCTTCACCCGCGCCCTCGGCTGTGATAAGACACATACGCCAATTCATAATCCGCAAGGATGGAAAGGACTGCTTATGGAAAATGAAACGGACCGCCGAGAATTTCTGAAGCGCGCGGCGACCCGGACGGCGGCCGTGAGCATGTCGCTCTACGGCCCTAGCACCAGCAATGTGCTGGGCGCAAACGACCGCATCCGGATGGGCTTGATCGGCAGCGGGCGCCAGGGGCGCGACGACATGGGGCACTTCATCCGCCATGGCGTCGAAGTCGCGGCCGTCTCGGACGTTTACGGCCCGAACCTCCAACAGGGCCAGGAAGCGGCGGGCGGAAAAGCCGCGACCTTCAAAGATTTCCGTCAGGTCCTCGACGACAAGACCATTGACCTGATTGTGGTGGGCACGCCCGACCACTGGCACGCGCTGCCCACCGTCGAAGCCTGCAAGGCCGGCAAAGACGTTTACGTCGAGAAACCTATTTCGGTGGCGATTGACGAGGGGAAGAAGATGGTCGAGGCGGCGCGCAGGTACAACCGGGTCGTCCAGGTGGGGACCTGGCAGCGCTCGAACGCGCATTTCCAGAAAGCCGTGGCCCTCGTCCAGGGCGGGTTCCTGGGCAAAGTGAGCCTCGCGCGCACCTGGAATTACGAGAACATGTTTCCAAACGGCTTCGGCAACCCACCCGACTCCGACCCGCCACCCGAGCTCGACTGGGATATGTGGCTGGGGCCGGCGCCGAAAGTGCCGTTCAACCAAAACCGCTTCGGCGTGGCGGAGGACCGCTGGTCCACCTTCCGGTATTTCTACGATTACGCGAACGGCTGGCCCGGCGACTGGGGCGTTCACCTGCTCGATATCGTCCAGTGGGCGATGGAAGTGGACGGCCCGCGCGTCATTACTGCGGTGGGGAAAAAGTTCCGCCTCACCGACAACACCGATATCCCTGACACGCTCTGGATCACTTACGAGTATCCCGAATTCGTCGCAACGTACGAGAGCAAGCTGTGTAATAACGGCGAAGGTCATTCCTACGGAATTGAGTTCTACGGAACGGAAGGAACGCTGTTCGTGGACCGCGGAGGGTTCGAAGTCTTCCCGGAGATGGTTGAAGTCAACCGCAAGCCTCGCGGCGAAACGCCCGCCATGAAAATGGATGAGATAGACGACGGGCTCTCGAACCACGTCGCCAATATGCTCGATTGCATGAAGAAGCGCGCGCGGCCGCGAAGCGACATCGAACTGATTCATCGCACCACGTCGGCTTGCATTCTCGGTAACATCGCGTTGCGCACCGGCGAGCGCCTGGTATGGGACGCCGAGCGTCAGCGGCTCTTGAAAGGTGGCCCGGAGGCCGAAAAGCTCCTGACGCGTGAGTATCGCGCGCCGTGGAAGCTGGTGCTTTAAGAGGCGCGGTGCCGTCAGGAAAGCGGTGTTCCTCCGGTGACACCTTTGCCTTGCAGGAGGAGCCTTCCGGCTGAGGCTTGGCGAGTTTCACTCCTCACGCTCAGCCCCCACCCAAATCAAAGGCCGGAGTTTATTTATCTTTCAAGTATTTGACGCCGTAAAAGCGCCCCGAGGAGCCCTCCGCGGACCAAACCACTAATCCCTTGGTCTCCACCGGGACTTGTTGGTCTGCGAAAGGCAGGACGATATGAATCTCGTCGCCGAGGCTGAATCGTTGCGGGGAGATGAAGCACAAGCCGGCTTTCGAGACATCGTGGGTCTGAGCGACGTCGGTAACGCCCCAGGAGTTTCGGACTCGGATGCGCATCACGAGTCTCAGCCGACGGACCTTGCGCCGCTCCGACTGGTTGGGTTTCGGAGCGCTCGAGAGAATCATTTCTGGGGTGACGGCTTGCTCGCTCGGCCGCCAGCGCGTGGTCTCTCCGCAGCGCTCGCAATGGCGGGAAATCAGCCCTGTGGAGAGCAGCACGTCGTACTCAATGGAGGACAGGGGCGACTGGGTGGCGCGTTTGCAGGCGGCGCACTCGATCAACACCTTCGGCTGCAGGCCTTCCGGAGGCGGAGAAAACTCCACACCCCAGATACCGCTCTTGGGGTTGAGGGCCTCGATGCCCCACTCCCGGCGCTCGCCGAAAACGTACTGAAATCCGCCGACCACTCGGAATTCCTCTTCGATATCGTTGGCCATATTCTTAACCAAGACAATGTCGTCGGGGAGAAGCGAATGGGTCAGGCTGATTCGCGCGCCCTGCTGGTTGAAGCTTACAGTGACGCTTTCTTCCGCGAACGACACACCCGAGGCGTCGTTGCCGATGATACGAATCCTGACCGGAGCCAGGATCCGGTCGCTCCGCCGGCGATTCAATTCTCCGGTCACTTTTCCTTCATTTGAAGCAGGCTCTCCCAATCTCATCTCCCGAAACGGCCTGCGGCGCCGTTTCGCGGCCAAGACACCGCCAGATCAGGTTCACTCGCCGAACGTTGCGGACGCTTGAGTCCTGCGCCAGCTCGATCCTCGAAAATTCAACAGGGTTACTACACTCCCGGCGAATTGAGCGTCGAGCGCGGCGGGCGCCTTTCACCCGCTACGGCCGGGGGTCGCCGGTCAGAGCTTCTCATTGGAGGGCATGGCCGAAGGCGGATCCGCGGCGGCGGCCACAGAACTCTTGTGCCCCTTCAACCAGCGGACCGCGGCGGCTTCGTCCGGGGCCAGATCGAAAAATTGCGTTAGGCGGACGTTGTCGAGGATATTTTTGACGTGTTCGTTCACACGCGTCAGCACTAGTTTGGCCCCGGCATTTTGAGTGGTGATGCGGCTGCCGGCGAGGAACCCAAGCCCCGTCGAATCAATGTAGGGCACACCTTCGAAATTGATGACCATGTGGCGGACCCCGGCGTCAATGAGGTCTTTTACCTTTTGGCGGAGGTAGGGCCCGTCACCACCTGCCAGGAACCTCCCGTCTAGACTCAAAATGGCCACGTCGCCCTGGAATCGAACTTCAATTCTCAATGTCCGACCTCCTGGGTGAAAAATACCATGGGTCTGATTCTGCCTTGCCGATGCGAAAGGGGATGCCCCATCAGTCCTTGCCACTCCCCCAGGCGCGCATTTCAAAACACGATGCTAGGGGAGGCGTGCCCGTCTGTCAAGCGCCATGCCACCGGCTACCTTCCCGCCGCCTCCGGCGTTCAAGCCCGCGCGGCCACCGGTTTCGGTTGGGAAGAGCCGAGCACCTTCAGAAACTCGCGCATGAAAAACGGGAGATCCATCCACGTGCGGGAGGAAATCAGGTTGCCATCCACCATCACCTCCCGGTTTTGAAACTCTGCGCCTGCCTTTTCCATATCGGGGGCGAGCGCCTCGTAGGTCGCAATCTTTTTCCCGTTGAGAACTCCGGCGGCGGCGAGAATCAGCGAGCCATGACACAAGGCCGCCAGGGGCTTGGCCTTTTCCACGAAGTGCCGCACGATCCGAACCAAGTCCGGGTTATTGCGAAGATATTCGGGGGCGCGTCCACCGCTCAGAATGAGCCCATCGAAGTTCTCCGGCCGGACGTCGCGAAAGGCAATGTCGGCGGGAATTCGGTAGCCCGGCTTCTCGACGTAAGTGTCCCAGCCCGGCTCGAAATCGTGGATAACGGAGTTCAGCACTTTACGTTCCGGGGCGGCGATTTGGACTTCCACCCCTTCCTCCCGCAAGCGATGGTAGGGGTACCAGGTATCGAGCGATTCGGTAGCGTCGCCGGCGACCAACAAGACTCGGGCCATGATTCTACACCTCCAGGGGGATTATACGCCGCCCCTCGCTAACCCGGCAGGATTTCAATCGCGCTCTGACGGTGGCGGACGAACGCCTCGGCGTATTTGACGCCCGCTTCCATCCCTCGGAACCGGTTCATCATGTCGTGGTCGGCGTAGAATTCGTCCGGGTTTTGACTGACGTGCGCGTAACAGGCGGCGCGCTTTCGCGCCTCAGTGCCGGTGATATCCACGTATTGAGTGGGATCGAACTCTTGCGTTTGGGCGCCGGTCATCACTTCGAAATAATAAAGCTCGAACGACTTTCTGAGCCTTAGCCAGGCGTCATAAACAAGGAGCGAAGCCGCGCGGTGGTCCGGATGCGTGTCCACGGGCCAGTGCGTAAAAACCAAGTCGGGCTTCAGACCTTCCAACAGCTCGCGGAACTGCCGATAGCGCGACGCGTTGATCTCCGTGTCGCCGTCAATCTGCCCGGCGAAGACCGGCCGGGCCTTCAGAATTTCGCAAGCTCGTTCGGCCTCGCGCGTGCGGATGGCGGCCGCTTCGTCGTGGCTCTTTCCGGGGATGCCGGCTTCACCCCGCGTCAAATATAGCGAAATAACTTTGTTGCCGAGGTCCGCGTAACGCGCCATGGCCCCGCCGCAGGCGGACTCGGGGTCATCGGGATGCCCGCCCGCCACCACGATGGTGAGCTTCGGGCTCTTCACCGCCTGGGCGTCCGACCGCGCCGGGGCAAGCTTTGGCAGGCCGAACGCCGCCCCGGTTGCCCTCACGGAGTTCCTAAGCCATTTACGCCGCGAAAGCGTGCTCATTCTTCACCCTTCCCTGCGGCTGAAGGCATGCCCGCATCACGGATGTTCGATCAGCTCCACCAAGTGGCGAGTGACGGCCCCGGCGATTTCAGGTCCGGCGGAATTCACTTCGCCGTACCAGCGCTCAGGACGGTTCTTGAGCCACGGCGGCTGGTCGTCCCACTCGGCCTTCGGAATGATGTAACCGAGCTCGTCATTGGCGAGGCCGAATACGAACTGGAACCTGGTCTTCAAATGGGCCCGCACTGTCGGTTCGAACGCTGCCTCCGGAAAATCGGCGCTAGGGAAGCGAGCGATGCCGCCATTGATAAGTTCCGGGTAGATTTCGCCGGGCACGGTGACGATCTCCGCGGCGGGCGTGTCGCCCACGAGAAATTGGATATAGTCCGCCTCGGTCTGGAGGTCGTGGCCCGTAGCGTATTTCAGTTTCCCGAAGCCGGGAAATTCCTTCTCGCTGATAGCAGGGTCGAGCCGCCCCTCGGTGTAGAGGGGCTTGCGGCCCTTATAAACCCCGAAGGCGCCGCCAACGCGGAAGTGGTCATTCGAAATCGGCGCGAAGAAGACGGCACGGCGGACGGCGAGCGCATCCACGCCAGCTTTTTCGCCGCTCTTGAGCGCGCGCTCCACGAGCTCTCCAATCGTCGTGCCGAAAAGCTCCGCTTTCTTCCAAGTATCGTTGCGGGCGATCTCGCCGGTGTCCGAGTCTTGCAACGCCACTTGATCCCCGAGCGTGGACAATAACCCGCCGATCGAACCATTGAAAAACACCGCCGTGCCGCCCGCGTGTTGCTCGACGTATTCCGAGAGCCAGTGCGGATAGTCGGCGGTAATCAGCGTGTTCTTCCCGCCGAGCGTTTCCGGATGGTCGCTCCAATTGACCACCGTGGCGATGGGCTGGCCCGTCGCGGCGGAATCGAGCTTCATGACGAAAAGATAGGGATCTTTGACGTAGGGCGGCCGACCGTCGTCCTGGAGTAGGGCGAGCAACGGGTGATCGTCCCGCGCGAGGGTCAAAACGGCTGGCTGCTCCGAGCGCGCAGCCCTGACGGCGGTTTGGGCGATGCGGTCGTCGAGGCCGTTCAGGTAATTCTCGTCAATCCCGCTCTCGAAAAACGTTGGCCCCCACAAACCCATGGTGTCCGGCCCTTCGTGGTCGTGCGTTGAGGCGACGATGACCGCCGTAACCTCGGGCGCCGCGGCCTTCACCTTCTCGCGAACCTTCAGGACGTCGTCGTAGAAGAATCCAATCAGGTCGGAGGCGCACATTACAAGGTTTTCGTTTCCAGCCGCGAGCGCCACGCAACGGACGTAGAGGTCGTCATGAACTCCCGTCGCCACGCGGTTGTTGCCGAATCCCGCCATGTAAACCTTCGAGGTTTTAACGTCCGGCGTGATCACCGCTTTGGCCGCGCCGGCCTTCAGGCCTGCGGCGCGAATCTGCGGCGTTAAAGCCAGGACCGATTGCGGGCGATTTCCGTGGTTCTTCAGAGTCGCGGGCGTTACCGGTTTTTTTACCGTGGGTGGTCCGCCGCCTGAACCTCTTCTCGACTCAGGCATCTGCTGCGAAATCGTGAAATCCTCTTCTTCGCGCTGCAGGTCGTCGCCACGCAAATAAGTAAGCACGATCTTCAGGTTTTGCTTTTCGGGTGAAATGGTGAACTTAGAGGCCCTGAAACTGATCTTGCCGGAATCATCGGTAATTTGGGTGAAAGCCGCGACGGGTTCCACTTTCCCCGCCGCATCTCTGTAGATCTCGAGTTTGGCCTTAGCACCGGGACGAAGCCCCCGGAGCGAAATGCCAGGTTCAACGTCGTGGCCCGATATACTGACAACAATACCAGAAGGATGGCTTGCGGGGTTGAGCTGAATCGTCGTTACTAGAGGCGCGGCCGAAGCCGAGATGAACGACACAAACACGCAGATCGTTGCTCCACGAAGGATTCGCCTTTTGCGATGCATTAGCCTTGTCAGCGAGTTCGTCATCTGGCCTAGAGAAGCCCAGTTGGCGCCCGTCAATTCCTCTGAGAGCGCCCAAGCGGCCAGTCCCAGTCCCAAGCCAGCGGCCAGAACCGCGCTGGAGTAGAAGAAAATGCCCACGCCGGAGAGTTTCGAAAAAGCGGCGTTCGAGAAACCAGTGCCCAGAGCCGCGATGGTTGTCGTGAGACCGAATAGCCACTTGGCGTAGGTTTCTTGAGACGCGATCCGCGCGTCGGGGAAAAAACTCAAGCGAAAGCGCTTAAGGGTTTCAACCTCATCGGGCGGCACGACCTCTCCCATGATCGCCTGGGGCTCCGGATTCACCGGTTTGGGCGGAGGGTTCACTCCCATCACTTCTCCTCAATTTACGCTCTCACGACAAAGTCAAAGGCCCGGGCAGGGGTAGCGGGCCCAATGGCCGTTGACACATTCCACGTCTACTGTCGGTGATGGTCTTATCGAGCAGGCATTCATAACCGGAACTGTTACGTCGGGGTCGGACGCCTGGCAGCGCGGACACCGATACGGCTGCCTCGGGGGCCCGGTGGACTTGAACGTCACAACGTCAGTCACCTTGTCAATCACCTTCTGAAGGAGGCTCGGCTTCACGGACGCGTACCGAAACAGCAGTTGCGGCGGAATGTTTTTCACTTCGGCTACTTCCAAGGGGGTGCCGACGATGGGGATTTTTGAAACCGCGGATTGTGGACTAGCAGGAAGCTTAATCGTGGCCATAAATCCTCCTCTTCGAGCGGGGCGCAGAAAACCGGAATGGAAATTGGCAAATGTTATTTGACGATCGGGCCATAGTCAAGCACAACGGGACCCTGGAATTATGCACGTAGATCGTATCTCGCCTGTGAGCCTGAACTGCGTGAGTGTGAGGAGGTTCGGAGGGAAAATGGAAATTCTAGTTAGCAGGATGCGCAAGACTTCGTTCGAATGGCACACTGGAGCCTCGATGCGCGATCGGCCCGGGAGCCGAGGCCGCCCCGGGCGCTTACAAGTGGGCTTCAATGGTGTTAACGACGGTCTTCAAAGCCTTGATCCGCGCCCACCACTTGTAATTGCCCTCGATAATAGTCCAGGGTGCGCAGTCCGTGTCCGTCTTTTCAAACATCTCTTCCAGAGCTCGGACGTAGGCATCCCATCGGTCGCGGTTTCGCCAGTCTTCTTCTGTGAGTTTCCAATTCTTCCACGGGTCTTTCTCGCGGCCCTTGAAGCGCTCGAGCTGTTCTTTTTTCGAAATATGGAGCCAGACCTTGACCAAAACGAGGCCGTCGTCGGTGAGCGTGCGCTCGAAATCGTTGATTTCCCGATAAGCGCGCATCCACTCTTCCTTCTTGGCAAACTTCTCGACGCGCTCGACGAGCACTCGGCCGTACCAAGTGCGGTCGAAAATTCCGATGCGGCCCCGAGGTGGCAACCGGAGCCAGAAGCGCCGCAGCCAGTGGTGCGCCTTTTCAGCCGGGCTGGGCGCACCGATGGGATGGACTTCGTAGCCGCGCGGGTCGAGCGCTTCGGTCAGGCGCTTGATGTTGCCTCCCTTCCCCGCCGCGTCCACGCCTTCGTACGCCACACACACGGCGAGCTCTTTGTCCACAACCTTGCGCTGCAATTTGAGGAGCTTATATTGGTACTCCTCCAGCAACTCTTCGTACTCGTCCTTTGACTCAAGCTTGGTTTCAAGGTCCAGCTTGTCGATGTAGCCCATCGCTCTTCTCCAGTTGTTTGCAACGCGGCGCGAGCCGGTGAAAGCAGCCCTCCCGCCGACGCCGGCCCTTCGCCCTGGATTATGAGGCAGCGGATTTTATCAGAAGGGGCAGAGAGTCGCGGACAATTTTCGATTGAAGTTCCACCGAACGCATCTCCCTTCGACGCCATCCGGGATGGACGCGGCGCCCCTCGACCAAGCGCAAAGGGAAGTCGCTCTGAGTGTCGATCCGACCTTGACGCAAGAGGGCAGCAGGCGCATGCTGTTGCCCAAAGAGAGACTTGACCAAAATTCTATGATAAACACGTCCAATCTCCCTCAGGAGTTTCTTCATGAATACCCTGTTCGATTCTGGGGCACCGCTCCTCCCTTGGGCAAACCTCGTCGTCTCTGTCGGAATGGCTCTTCTCGGTCTGTTCCTCTATACCAAACGTCGCCCTCCACTGTTTGATAGCCACCGCTTCATGACGTGGGCATTTTGGTTCCTGTTTTCACGGTGGATACTTCTCGCTGCCGTATATGTGGTCGTTATTTTTTTCGGCGAACACCCGGCTGTGCTAATGGCCGTCCTGGACCTCCAGAGCGTATGCGATTTGGGATTCGCGTGGAGTTTTATCCAGGGGGATGAGCTTAATCCGAGAAGGACGTGGAAACCCTTGGCAATACTGTGGGGTGTCCTGCTGCTCTGGAACCTCGTTTTTCGCGTTCCTGGTCACGTAGCGGATGCTTCCACCTTCGTGGCGCGTGCAAAATGGACTTCGGCGTCTGAGGCACTATCTGTATTTTGCGTCCCTCTGTTGGGCTTCTCATTTCTCTTGCGTTATCGAATCGTGGAGGCATTGGTTTTATTCATTCTGTCGTTGGTTTACACGGTTCTCCAGCAGCCTATTTACATTTCGACGCTCATTCACTCTGGGACAATAACCCAGGGCGTTACTGAGGTTCCCGCTTATCTCTTCGCGCTGGTGTTCGGTAAGCTGGTGCTCGGGGGAATGACGTATGGTTTCTTCTTCGCGCGTGTTGACAAATACTCGGTAGTTACGTCGGACCTCTCGCCGCAAACAATTGCTGCCATCAGGAAAGCCACAAGAAACTCAGCAAAATGGATAATAAACACCGCTATTGTACTACTGGCCGCGATCGCTGCTGACCTGTTCGTGAGGAAGTATCACCTGTTCGAGCGGGTCTTCGGTGGACACTAGAAGCTATTTCAAAACCCAGTCTAATGCGTTAATTTCACCGTAGTTGTCTTTCCCCGGGAGGGGGGAAGAGCGCCAGGGGGAGGGCGAATGGCGCGATACGGTCGCCTGCTGACCGACGCGCAGTGGCAGAAGATCGAGCCCTTGCTTCCCCGGCCGCGAAAACGTCCCAGCGGGGGTCGACCCCCGGCACCGAATCGCAGGGTGCTGGAAGGCATCTTGTGGATTCTGCGCAGCGGAGCTCGCTGGCAAGACTTGCCCAGCGAGTTTCCGTCGCCTTCGACGTGCTGGCGGCGGCTGCGCGACTGGGGGGAGCAGGGAGTCTGGCTGCGCGTGTGGAGAACATTCCTGGCCGAGTTGAACGAGCGACAGCAGTTGAAGTGGAGCGAGTCATTTATGGACGGGAGTTTTGCTCCCGCGAAAAAAGGGGCTTCGGAGTCGGCAAGACCAAGCGGGGCAAGGGGACGAAGTGGATGGTGGTGGTCGACGGCGGCGGTGTTCCTCTGGGAGTCCGACTTTACGCTGCTTCCCCGTCGGAGGTCCGGCTCGCAGAAGAGACGCTCGCCACGATCCGAGTCGGGCGGCGGCACCGAACAATTGCTGCCATCAGGAAAGCCACAAGAAACTCAGCAAAATGGATAATAAACACCGCTATTGTACTACTGGCCGCGATCGCTGCTGACCTGTTCGTGAGGAAGTATCACCTGTTCGAGCGGGTCTTCGGTGGACACTAATCTGGACGTAGCGAACACCCGCACGCGATTCCTTCCGCTTCCTCATCCATGCGGTGCCGGCGACTCGAGTCCAGGGCCACCGAAGAAGAATTGTCACCAAGATCCGCTCGCTCGTCGCTGCCTACGAAGCAGCCGCGCCCCGGCCTGATCGCTAACTTCCGTCGCCCCACGGGCTCCCTCCGTTACCGCCCGCAGGAGGTTCTCACTTTGCTAAAGACAGGAGGATTTTACTTTGCCTTGACACAAGCCAATGGGGATTGCCAGTGGGTTATCGAGCAGAACGGGCCGCTTCCTTGGACGACGATATGACATTCCCGCGAGAATTCTCAGCGGTCTCGACAGGGTCGAGTCATCACAAGCAACGAGCACAACGGCTTTGCCGCGGATCGAAGTTGGAGTAAACTGAGATCACGCGCCTGTAGCTCAGCTGGATAGAGCAGCAGCCTTCGAAGCTGAAGGTCGGGGGTTCGAGTCCCTCCAGGCGCGCCACCCCTTCCAGTACTTCGAGGCTTCCTTCGCCTAACCATCTGGTGGTGTATATCCTGCGGAGGGGCAGGCCGACACCAGCTACCGCTGGCGGCTCGACAGAGGCTAATTGGGGAGGGCCACAAGTGAAACCCGGGCGTCGCCTCAAGTCTCGAATGGGAGGAAACCGGCGCGCCCGCGGCAATCTTCGCCAAACGCGCCGGCGTGTCCGATGATTTGCGCGAACCTAGGACACAGCGTTGGCAAGTTTCTGGCTGATGATATTGAAGGCGCTGTTGATCTCGTTCGCAACCGTGTCCATGCCAATAATCGAACCCAGCGCGATAAGTGCCGCGATCAGAGCGTATTCGATGAGGTCCTGCCCGGATTCATCCCGGTCGAGAGCCACAAGTAAGGTTCTGACTTCTGCGATTTTCATTGATGTTCTCCTCTATGAAGCGATTATCCGAGAAAACGGAGTGACAACCTCCGTCTCTAATACGATGGCAACTATAACACTTTCCCCACGAAGTGTGTATAGTACGGCCGTGCCACACACTGGCACGAATGTGCCACCGGCCAGGGGTAATCCCTAAGGGAAAATCTGGACTAGCGCCCCAAAGAGGCAGCCTCCGTGGCCGAGGGCCAGAGGGTTCTAATCCCTCCGCACATGCCTGCTGGTTATTCAGACGTTCTGTCCGCCAGCTCGATTCAAATTCATTTTTGAGGTGGAAAACGAAGGCCCCGCTTCGGCCGCAGGCTGGGAAGAGCATCAAGATTCTCAAAGGCCGGCGCGCTGGCGGCCCGAAACAGGCATCTTCGGGCCACCAATTCGCCGACATCCGAGCTTACGCCGGAACATAGGTGCAGGCACTTTACCGCATCCGAAGACGGGCGGCGCTTGACCGCCCAGTGTCTCCGATGCTTTGCGCGAACCTAAGACACAGCGTTGGAAAGTTTCTTGGTGATGATGTTGAAGGCGCTGTTGATCTCGTTCGCGACCGTGTCCATGCCAATGATCGAACCGAGCGCGATCAGTGCCGCGATCAAAGCGTATTCAATGAGGTCCTGACCGGATTCATCCCGGTGCAGATCCGCAACTAAGCTTCTGATTTCTACGATTTTCATTGATGTTCTCCTCTGTGTAACGATTTTCGAGAAACCGGGATGACGATCTCCGTCTCGAATACAATGGCAAGGTTATCTGTTCATCCGAAAACTGTAAATGGTACTGCGGTGCCCCGGAGACGGCACCAAAGTGCCTGTCCGGATGCTTCGATGGCGATCGTTCGCGGACCGTTCTGGTTAGGAACTCTGCAATGGCGAGCCGCGCGTTAAGCCGAACAAGACAAGAAGGGAGGCCTGAAAGTCGGAAGGAGGTGAGAAACGAAGTCGTCCACCTAATCCCGGGAGGACACTGGCGTCTGCAATGGAAACCCCATCCTCGAGGAAACCCCCGTGCCCCCATGATGGGGAACCCGGGGGGTTCACGACTTCGAGAGCTTCCCCGCAAGGGCCAGAAGCAACTTCCGATTCTGGCTCGAAGCGCCAGCGAAGAATTTGAGCAGGCGCCGAGAGGGGCGATCGGGCGCGGCCGATTCGGACACTTTCGGTCCACTCGCGCGTCCGGATCCCTCGAACAAAATCTGATACGGCGCGACCTCCAGGGCCTTCGCAAACTTTTCGAGGGTCGCGAGTGAAGGAACCGTGTAACCGCCCTCCACTCGCGAGATATAAGAGCGGAGGAGGCCGGAGCGCCGTTCGATGTCACCCTGCGAGAGTTTCTTCGCTTCCCGGAGTTCTCTCAACCGTTTGGCTATATCCATGGCTTCATTAAATCACCGCAAGGTACATACAGTCAATAGTCTTATCCAATTAAATTATCAAGGCGTTGAAAATCGCGAGCCGCCGACCCGGCCTTCCCTCCCTTTATTTTGGAGGCGCCTTCAAACGCTTGCGCCCGGCGGGCCACGCCAAGGCGCCCGCAACGGCGAGTTGAAGTATGGACGCGGCGGCCTCGCCCAGCACCGGCAGCAGGAGCACTGCGCGCGAGCTCTCGCGCAGGCCTCGGTCCGCAGCATCCGTCAGCGAAAGGACGACGCCACCCGATTTCGACGCTTGCGCGGCCCAGCGCTGGACTTGCTCTCTCACCCGGCATCGCGAGCACGACAGCACGATGGCGCGCCCTTCGGCCGGGAGCCCGCGCGGTGACGCGCGCGCCACGTCCTGAGCAACAGCCTCGATTCCCGTGGCCTTCTCGAGTTCTCGGGCGGCCTCAAGCGCTACGGGAAGAAAGCGGCCACCTCCCGCCACCACCACGCGGCGCGCGTTCTCGATCTCCTCCCTAAGAACTCGAAGGGCGTCGGACGATTGCGAGAGAGTTCGTTCCGCCTCTTCGGGCAACTTCTCGAACTCCTCCTCCGCTCGACGGCGCTCTTCCTGCGGCGGGTTCAGAATTCGCGCCGCAACCAAGGCCAAGTACACCATGGATGCGTGGCGGGCAACCGCCGACGAGACGGAGGATTGGGTTTCCGTGCCTTCCGGAAGGGGAACGGCACCGTCCGCGACGCTCGCCAAGGGGTTTTCCACGCCGCCTACCATAGTCAAGAGGCGTGCGCCCTTAGCCCTCAGCGCGCGGGCGGCGCCGACCATTCCCTCGGCCTCTTCCACGGGCGGGATTACAAAAACCAGGGTCCGAGGGCGGAGGGCATCCAACGAGTAGGCCAAAAAGTCCGCTTCAACGCGCGCCATTGCAGGCAACCCGAGAAGTGACTCAAATGCGGCGACGCCCGTCAAGCAGGCCGGGAAACTCGCCTTGGAGCCGACAACGTACAAGGGCCCGTCGCCCCAGTGTGTCGCCCGCACGAAGGTGCAGAACTCCCTTTCCTTTTGAAGGAGCGCGGTGAGGACGCGCGGGATACTTCCGAGCTGGTTCATCATGGCCTTCGAATGGGCGACGGCGCCGCCTTTAGATTTCTCCTAGGAAGGCCCGCCTCCCTCTTGCATTACGAGTGCTTGTCAAACATAATGTCAGCCCCGGAAGGAGATTAACATAATGCGGCGAAGGCAAAAGGCGCTTCTCCCCGCTTTCCTCAGCGTGGCCTTGGCGGGATTTCCCGTATTCGCCGGTTCGCAAGCCGCACAGGCACCGACCGTGGACCAAGTCCTCGACAAGTACATTCAAGCCCTGGGCGGCCGGGACGCGATCGCAAAGTTGACCACGCTCACCATGAAAGGGTCCATCTCGAACCCTTCCACGGGCGAGACTGGGACGGTGGAAATTTACATGAAGGCGCCCAACAAGCGCTTGGCGCTGATTAACATTTACGCCGAAGGCCTGGACGAGCGCGGGACCAACGGCACGGCGGGATGGTATCTGGACCCGGATGAAGGGCCCAAGGATCTCGGCAGTGAAGATTTGACGGCCATCAAAACTCAGGCCGAATTTTACAGGGACCTCAAGCTCAAGGAGGTTTACCCTCAACTGAGTTCCGACGGGCAACAGACGGTGGGAGGGAAACCCATTGTGGTGCTTAGCTCGCGCCGGCCTGACGGCTCCGCAGAAAAACTATACTTCGACGCGGAATCGGGATTGCTCGTTCGCGACGACGCGCCCTACCTGACTGACGGCGGCCGCAGCGTAGTCGAGAATGTTTTCGAGGACTTCCGCGATGTGGACGGAGTCAAGCGAGCATTCACGGTCCGGCAGACCAGCCCCGATTTCGATTATGTCATAAAGTTCACCGAGATCCGGTCGAACGCGCCCATCGAAGATTCGAAATTCGAAAAGCCGCAAGGGGGGAAGCCTTAAGCCGCGCGGCCACCGTTCGCGAGGTGCGGTGCGGCCGGCCGCGATTGGAATTGGGACTTGAAAAACGCTTTACGAGCAATTAGAGTGTTCGGCGGTCTTGGGAAGCTGTAGCATAGGCATTGCTGCCCAGACCGGGATGGGCTCGCCCATGCCATCTACCGTACGGTGCATGGCCATGCGCGCGGGCAGGCCCGATTGCAGGGTTCCGGGAATCGGAGACGCCCGTGCTACCCAGTGAGGAGCGGACCATGAAGGACAAAAGAGGCACCAGTCGGAAGGGTGGAGGAAATAGAAACGCGCTCAGCCGGCGCGACTTTCTGCGCGCGGGCGCAACCGTTTCCGGCGGATTGCTGGCGGGTGAGTCGCGCGCCATCTCCGCCCCGGCCGCCCCTGAAACCCAGGTCCTCGGCCCCGACGAAGTGCCGGTCACGCTCCGCATCAACGGAACGGAGAATAACGTTCACATGGAACCGCGCGTGACGCTGCTTGACGCGCTGCGAAACCATTTGGACATCACGGGCGCCAAGCGCGTCTGCGACCGTGGCACCTGCGGCGCCTGCACCGTAATGATTGACGGCAACCCCACCTATTCCTGCAGCGTTCTGGCCATCGAGGCACAGGGGCACGAGATCACCACCATTGAATCGCTTTCGGACGGAACGCGCTTCGACCCAGTGATCCACGCCTTTGTCGCGAACGACGCCCAACAGTGCGGTTTTTGCACGCCGGGCTTTGTCATGGCGTGCCGCGCGTTCTTGAACAAGCATCCGCATCCGACGCTCGATCAGGTGAAAAAAGGCCTGAGCGGGAACCTCTGCCGCTGCGGGACATATCACGGCGTGGAGCACGCGGTTCTCGAAGCGGCCGGCATGGGGCACGCCGGAGTGATGGCTCCGCCCGGCGCGCCAGACAGGAAATCCTGAAGCGTGCGGTTGAATTCTTGCCAGGGAGGAAAAGGTCATGGCAAATTGCAAGTATGATTGGCCGGAAGCGAAGGACCGCAAGCTGATTGGCAAGCGCATTTCGCGCATTGACGGGCATGAGAAGGCCTCCGGCCGCGCGCGCTACACTTTCGACATGAATCCCGGCAATCTGCTCTTCGGCAAAATCCTCCGTTCACCCTACGCTCACGCCAAAATCAAATCGGTGGACACCTCGGAAGCGGAAAAGCTGCCGGGCGTAGTCTCCGTGGTTGTCATGAAGCCCGTTGGCAAGGAACCCCAGCCGGAGATCCAGTGGGCGGGCGATGAAATTGCCGCGGTGGCAGCAACCCGCGAAGAGATTGCCGAGGACGCCATCCGGAAAATCAAGGTCGAATATGACCCGCTTCCCTTCTTCGTCAACGAAGAAGACTTGAGCCAGGCCGAGGGCCACACCAAACCCGCCGTCACGGAAAAAAAGGGCGATCCCGAAAAGGCCTTCCAAGACCCCGACGTTGTCACTTCGGAAGGCTATTACGGCGTTCCCGTAATCACTCATTGCTGCCTGGAGACTCATGGCCACGTGGTGGATTGGCCCGACTCGAAAAGCTTGCGCGTTTACGCTTCGACGCAGGGCGTTTCGGCCATCGGCGGCCAGTTCGCCGACCCGCTGGAGATCCGCGCCGACGACGTGAACATCATCTGTAATTACGTCGGCGGTGGGTTCGGGAGCAAATTCGCCGTGGATACCTGGGGCATCGCCGCGGCGAAGCTTTCGAAATCCGCGGGCGGCAAACCCGTAAAGCTGTTGCTCGAGCGCGACCATGAGTTGCTGGTGGCCGGCGCCCGGCCCTCGGCATTCGCCAAGGTGCGCGTGGCGGCGAAAAAAGATGGGACGCTGGTCGCCTGGGACTCCGAATCCTGGGGAACAGGGGGCATGGGCGGCAGCGGCGTCCCGCCTATCCCCTACCCCTTCCACGATAAGTTCCCCAATTTTTCTCGTAAACACACTTTTGTCAGCACCAACATCGGCCCCTCCCGCGCTTGGCGGGCGCCGAACCACCCGCAGGCCTGCCTGATCACCATGGGCGCCATAGACGATCTAGCCGCCAAACTCAACATGGACCCGGTCGAGCTGCTGATGAAGAACGCGGACTTGGCGCCCGACCCCACACTCGCCAAGTATTATCGCGAGGAGCTCGAGGTCGCCGCCAAGCTCGCAGACTGGCACAAGAACTGGCATCCCCGCCCGGACAAAACCGCCGGGACTGTCAAGCGCGGCCTGGGGGTTTCGCTCCACACCTGGGGCGGCAATCCGCACGCGGGCAATTGCGCCGTCTCGATTCATCCCGATGGCTCGGTCGAGGTGAAGCTCGGCAGCCAGGACCTCGGCACCGGCACCCGCACCGTGATCGCCATCGTCGTGGCGGAAACACTCGGCCTGCCGGTGGACGCCGTAAAAGTCACTATTGGCGACAGCAAGTACCCCCCCGACGGGCCTTCCGGCGGGAGTACGACGGTGGGTGGCGTGAGTGGCTCAACTCGTCGTGGCGCCGTCAACGCGCGCGACGCGTTCTTTGCCGCCATCGCTCCCGCCCTTGGGGCCAAGCCCGAAGACCTCGAGGCCGTTGACTGGCATGTCCGTGTGAAAGGAAACGCGGCGAAAACGCTGACCTGGAAACAAGCGTGCGCAAAGCTCGGCGTCAAGTCCATCGAAGCCACCGGCGCGCAGAAACCTCGATACACTACGGAGGAGCAGAAAACGGAGTGCGTACTAAATTCCGGGGGTGTCGGCGGCGTCCAGATTGCCGACGTATCCGTGGATACCGAGACCGGGATCGTGCGCATGAACCGCATGGTCGCAGCGCAGGACTGTGGCCTGATTATTGATTTGAAAACCGCCGAGAGTCAGGTGCACGGGGCGCTGATTATGGGCGTCTGCTACGCGCTTTACGAAGAGAAAATCATGGATCGGCAGACGGGGCGGATGCTCAACCCCAACATGGAATTCTACAAACTCGCCGGGATCGGTGACGTGGGCGAACTTGTCGTCCACATGATGACCGGGCCCGGGTACGACGAGCGCGGAGTTATCGGACTCGGCGAGCCGCCCGTCATTTCGCCTGGCGCCGCCATCTCCAACGCGGTCGCCAACGCCATTGGTGTCCGCGTGCCCACGCTGCCGCTCACACCCGACAAAGTTCTTGCTGCGATCGAGAAAGGGGGGATGGCCTAATGCAAGCCTTCGAATACGCTCGACCCACCACCGCTGAAGCGGCCGTGGCGCTGCTCGGATCCCAGTGGGGCGACTCGGAAGTGCTCGCCGGCGGCACCGACCTCGTCAGCCTGATGAAAGACTACGTCGTTTCGCCCAAGCGACTAGTGAGTTTGAAGGATATCAAAAGCCTGGGCGGGATCGAGTACAAGCCAAAGTCCGGGCTGCGCCTGGGCGCGACCGTGACTTTTCAAGAGTTGTTGGACAGCCCAGAGATCGCACGGAATTATCCCGCGCTGGTGCAGGCAGCACAGGGCGTCACCAGCCCGCAGATCCGGTCGCGCGGCACCGTGGGCGGCGACCTCTGCCAACGCCCGCGCTGCTGGTACTTCCGCCTCGGCTACGGGTTGCTCGCTCAATCGGACGGAAAGCCGCTCGTCCCCGACGGCGACAACCGCTACCACGCAATCCTTGGGAATGAAGGCCCGGCATACTTCGTCAACCCCTCGAGCCTGGCGCCCATCTTGATAGCCCTCGGCGCCAAGGTGCGCGTCCAGGGTCAGCAAGGCGTGCGCGAAGTCAGCTTGCACAATTTCTTCATTACGCCCAAGAGTGCGGAGGAGCGCGAATACGCCCTCCAGCCGAACGAAATGCTCACCGACATTCTCGTGCCGCCGCCGGAGGGTATCCACATGGCGTTGTATGAGGTGCGCCAGAAAGAAGCGCTCGACTGGCCGCTGGCCGCCGCCGCCGTGGCTTTCAAACTGTCAGGCGGAAAAGTGGATGACCCGCGTGTTGTGCTCGGCCACGTCGCCCCTGTCCCCTGGCCTTCGCTCGAAGCTGAGCACGCGCTCGAGGGAAATACCGTGGGCGAGGCGAGCGCCGACGAAGCGGGCAAGGCTGCCGTCAGCCGCGCTACGCCGCTTTCGAAGAACGCTTACAAAGTCAAGCTCGCCCACGTGGCGGTGAAACGCGCTATCCTCGCCGCCGCGAAAGGAGGCGCCAATGCCTGAGCCTTTGCCCGTTCTCCCGACGTCAATTCAATATTGCCGGCGCCTGCGCTGCAAGGAAATGTTCATTGACACTGGCGAGCCGTTCGATATCGCCTCAATTGGCAGCGGCATCCATTGGTGCGGCCAGACCCAGCAGGTCCTGGGGCCCGACGGCCAAGTCGCCGAACCCGCGAACTGCAAAACCGGCCGCGGCTGCTTTGAAGCCTTGTAGCGCAGGGCTCGCCCTCCGGCCCTGCGGCTTTTCGAGCGTCTACCCACTTGACCATCGTCCCGCATGTTTCTTTCGCCTTCCCCGCAAAGACGCGCGCCCGCGCCTCCTTTCTGTACCCTCTCGAATCCCGCCTTCGCGGGAATGACGCGCGGGCACGAATGTCTAAGCGGCCATTAGCGGTCGCGCATGGAACTGTCGCAGAGCCCGCCCTGATCCCGCAGTTGCCGTTCGACTTCGATCACGGCCCTGAGCCT
>QHZN01000153.1 GCA_003225365.1 Acidobacteriota bacterium | reverse complement strand
TGGGTGCACGCGGCCCGTCCGCGGTAGGGTTGGGACAAAATCGCGAGGGGCACATGAAAGGGATTCCAACCCAGCCGCCGGGCTGCCGGGTAAAGCACTTCCGCCTCTTTATTTTCGAGAACCGGAGGGAGCGGCAAAGGCCTTCTGCGCGGTGGGCCGTAGGGGTTGAGGTCACCGCTCACGCCGAGATCGTATTCAGATTTTTCGTAATAGGGCTCGAGCTCATCGTAACTCATCGGCCAATCCGCGAGATTGGAGCCGGCGACGGAGCCGACAAACGATTTCAGATGGAATGTTTCCGGGTGAAACCGCCAGGCGTGCGCGCCATAATAGACCGTCCCGCCGCCGACGCAGGCGGGAAGCGTCCCATAGAGCCCGTCGCGAGGGTGAACCATCCGCGCCGGCGTCTTCGCGTCCGGCCTCACGGTTCGGACTTCGGAGAACTTCGGGCCGAAGGGCGTTGGGTTGACCGCGCTCGTAAAACTTTGCCGGAGTTCGCAATGGCCGAAGCTCTCAGTCTTGAGCCACGGCCCTCGTTCGAGCAGAAGCACTTCCCAGCCGGCCGTCGCGAGCTCTTTCGCCACCACGCCGCCGCCGGCTCCCGCTCCAACGACAATCGCGTCCACGCTCGAATCTCCCGCGCTCATATCGCTGTGCCCAGTTTACAACAATCAGCGAAGGAAGCAGGTGCAGACCAAAGCCTGCCCTGAGCGAAGCGAATGGGTGTCTGCCCCAGGGCGGACATCCCGCGAATGCGGGATCCGCCCCTACGAATTATGCTTGCCAGCCGCCGGTGGGCGAAATAGCATAGGACCGCTATTAGTAGTCAGGAGTCAGAAGTGAGGATTCAGGAGGCAGGATTTAGGCTTCAGCGTCCTGAATCCCAAATCCTCCGGTCACTGGTTTTTCTTCTGGCTTCTAACTCCTGGCTTCTGACTTCTTTCCTTTGGAGGATTCAAAATGCGCAGAACTCGGATAACGCGTCGTGATTTTATGACCACCACAGCAGGCGCGGCGCTGGCCGTCCCGCTAGGCGGGCTCATGCTCGACCCGGACGCTTACGGGAAATCCGCCTACAGCCTGTCGGCAGCCTCGCCCCGGCCGGTCCCACCGAGCGACACGGTTCGGTTCGGAATCATCGGCGTCGGAATGCAAGGTTCGGGCCTGATGGCGACTTCGATCAAGCTTCCAGGCGTCGAATGCGTGGCCGCCTGCGACCTCTACGACGGCCGGATCGAGCTCGCGAAGGAGATCGCCGAGAAAACGATTTTTACGACCAAGCGCTACAAGGAGCTCCTCGAGCGCAACGATGTGGATTGCATCATCGCCGCGGTTCCCGACCACTGGCACCGGCAGATTGTCGTGGACTGTACGAACGCCGGGAAAGACGTCTATTGCGAAAAGCCCATGACGCACCACGTCCCCGAGGGCTTCGACATGATCGAAGCGGCGGCAACGAACAACCGCATCGTGCAGATCGGCAGCCAGCGGCGAAGCTCGGTGGTCTATCGAAAGGCGAAAGAGCTTTACGAGCAGGGCGCGGTGGGTGAGGTTTGTCTGGTGGAAGCGGTGATGGGCAGGAACGACCCTTGCGGGGCGTGGGTATACACAATTCCGCCCGACCTTTCGCCCGAAACGGTGGACTGGGAAAACTGGCTCGGCAGCGCCCCCAAGCGTCCCTTCGACCCGAAGCGCTGGACACGCTGGCGCTGCTTCCAGGACTATGGCGAAGGCATCCCCGGCGACCTGTTCGTTCACTTGCTCACCGGCATCCACACCATCGCCGACATCACCGCTCCGCCTGCGCGCGCCTCGTCGGCCGGAGGTCTCTTCCGCTGGAAAGATGGGCGCGACGTCCCCGACTGCATCTCTACGATCTACGATTACCCGAAATTTCATGCCATGCTGCGCGTCACGCTCAATACCGACGCGCAAGAATCGACCACCTTTTACGGCACGGGTGGACAGATGGAAGTCCACGACGACCGCGTGACCGTATGGGCCCAGGATGGCATGGACCACGGTCCCTGCACTCCCGGCTGGCCGAAGAAACTGCGCGCCGATTTCGCAGAGCCCTGGCACGCCGACCACGACCCCAAACCCGGCTCGCAGCAAATCGTGCCCAGCCAGAGCTTCTACACGCCGCCCGGCTACAACGACGACCGCGAGCACCTGTGGAACTACTTCAATTCCGTTCGCACCAGGCAGCCCTCGGTTGAGGACGCGACCTTCGGCAACCACACGGCGATTGCCTGCCACATGGCGAATTATTCCTACGAACACAAGGCCATCGCCGTTTGGAACGCTGCCGCGAAGGAGATCAAGAGCTAGGGGCTGGGGGCTGGGGATTTTCGATTGCCGATTGCTGATTCCCGATTGAGGCCGTCGGTCGAAAATCGAAACTCGAAGTTCGAAAATCGGGCTACGGTCAGCGGTTTCCCGACCGCGCACTTTCCTTATTTCATTGTGAGTGAGGCCGCCACGTGAGCGGCCGCGCCATCGCGGGAAAACACATTATACTGATATTCGCGTTGTGCGCGGCAGTCGATTTTGTATGGGGGTATTCCAAGGAACACTCGTTGCTTGGGGGCGCTGCTTTTGTGGTTTTCGGATTGCCCTTCACGGCGTTGTTATATTTCTTCCTCGTCCATCTTCCGAAAAAGAAGGACTAATCCGACGCCTCCGACCGCTAAAGGCGCATCGCGGGCCGAAGTTGCCTAAACTGGGGCCAATTCACGAAATGCCTATTGCCGTTGTCATCGGCGTTCTATGCCTTGGCGGATTTCAGACTCCCAGGGAATCTAATTTCCGCTCCAAATTCATTTTTGAAACTGCGCCCTTTCGCGAGTGCCACGCCTCGACGATCGTGGAGACGGCGAGCGGCAACTTCATAGCGGCCTGGTTCGGCGGCACACACGAAGGCGCGCCGGACGTCGCCATCTGGATGTCGCGGCTTTCCCAAGGCCGCTGGTCGCCGCCCGAAGTTGTGGCGCGCGAGCCAAACGTACCCGCCTGGAATCCTGTCCTATTCCGCGCACCGAACGGCCGCCTGTGGCTTTATTACAAAGTTGGGCCGTCGCCGGAGAATTGGACTGGCGCACGGAAATTTTCGACCGACGACGGCAAGACTTGGCAAGGCCCCGAGTACTTGCCCGCCGGCTTGCTTGGCCCCATCAAAGACAAACCTATCGTGCTCGCGAACGGCGACATCGTGGCTGGCAGCTCAGTCGAGAGCTACCACAGTTGGTCCGCGTGGATCGAGCGCAGCACGGACGGCGGCAGCTCGTGGACGAAATTCGGTCCCATCGTTATCCCCGGCGAGCCTTTCGGAATCATTCAGCCGACTTTGGTCGAGCTCGAGCCGAATCGCTTGCGGCTATTCGCCCGCTCGCGTCAGGGAAAAATCTATACCGCCGACTCTTCCGACGGCGGCCGCACGTGGACCTCGGCCCGCCCCACTTCCCTTCCCAATCCCAATAGCGGCATCGACTCACTGCGTTTGCGCGACGGGCGAATCCTACTGGTTCACAATCCCTCAACTCGCGAGCGCTGGCCCTTGAGCGTCGCCGTTTCGGGCGATGGCGGAGAGACTTGGAAACCGTGGCTTACGCTCGAAACCGGCCCGGGTGAGTTCAGCTATCCCGCCGTCATCGAAGATTCCCACGGAGATGTCCACATCACCTACACCTGGAACCGCCGCCGCATCAAACACGTGGTCATCTTGAAGGACACAATTCCTCCGTAGGGGCGGACCCTGCCTCCGCAGGCAGGCAACGCGTCTGCCCCATGGGATGCCCAGGAAAGGTAATTCAGGAAAGCGGGCCTAGCTCGCGTGGCGGATTTCCTCGCGGATGACTCGGCGAAGGGTTTTTTCCAGCGGCTCCTTAGCCTCGGTGACGTACTCGCGCAGAGCCTGGTTAATCAACGTCTGGTAGTTCCCGCCGCCGGCATCTTCGACCTGTCCGCGGAACCAGGCGAGTACGTCATCGTCGAGCCGAATCGTAATCCGCGCCTTCCCTTTCGGCACGGCGATCACCGCGCCGCGCTTGCCCTTTCGAAAGTCATATTCTTTTCTCATATCGCCTGATCATATGCACAGTTGTGCGCCGTGGTCAAACCCACGAAAATTCCGCACCGGCGTCATTCCCGAGGGCGAGGACAACGTGGACCCCCGCTTCGGCGGAGGACAAGTTTCGAGGTCCGAGTGGGCCATTTTCGTTTGAACCGCTGACTACTTGGTCGGGATTTCAACTTCCATGCAGCTTCCGGCGACGGCAGCGTTTACTGCCACCACAACGCGGTCCGCGTACAGCCGCAACGCGGGCCATTGCGCGTTGCCCAGCACTACCACCGCGATCTTCCGCTTATCCAGGTTCTGCTGAAAGGGAAGCTGCTTATCTGTGGTGACCAGCACTTCGAACCCAGCCGCCTCGGCGGCGCTTAGCAGCTCGCCGTTTGACAGCGCGGACCAACCTTGCTCCCGTGCGGTCTTGACGGTATGTCCCTTGAGATAGGCTCCAAGCGGCTTCGGTGTGCCCTGGTCGAAGAGAACGAGCATCAGCGGCTATGCGAAGGGACTCTCGCGCTACGCGCGGCAAAGTCGATGACCGCCTGAACCTGTTCCCGGTTGAGGCCATCGAACCACTTTAAAATATCGTCGAGGCTGGCCCCGGCTTCCAGGTTCTCGAAGATGGTCGCGACAGGCATTCGGGTGCCGCGCAGCACCCATGCGCCACTAACCTTTCCCGGTACGCTCTCCACTGCCCGGCACTCTGACCAGTCAAGCGCCATGGAACGCTCCCCTAACTAAGTGTAACACAGACCGCGGGCCTTCTCACCAACCGTCCGCCTGTCTACACTCGCCGCAGTTTGAGGCGTCAGACAGCGGCTGGCAATCCTAGTAGCTGAACCGCCGCCTTGAACCGCGCCGACAAACTGCCTAGAATGAAATTATCGAGCCATGGTGGAATTTGCGGACATCGTTCGGAAGGTCGAGGCGTCGCGGCCGGGCGAAGACCTGACGCTGTTGCGTCGCGCGTACGAGTTTTCGCTGGCCGAGCACCGGACGCAGAAGCGCTTGTCGGGCGAGCCGTTCGTCTCGCACCCCTTGGAAGTGGCGAACGTGCTGGCGGAGATGAAGCTCGACGTGGTGTGCCTGGCGGGCGGGATGCTCCACGACGTAGTGGAGGACACGCCCACCACCATCGAGCGCGTGCGGCAGGAGTTCGGGCCGGAAGTCGCGCGCATCGTCGAGGGTGTGACGAAAATCAGCCGCATCGAGTTCTCCTCGAGCGAAGAGCAGCAAGCCGAAAATTTCCGCAAGATGCTCCTCGCCATGGTCGAGGACATCCGCGTGGTGCTGGTGAAGCTTGCCGACCGGCTCCACAACATGCGCACGCTGGAAGCTCTCCCGTCCGAAAAGCGGTTGCGCGTGGCGCGCGAGACCATGGATATCTACGCCCCCATCGCCCACCGCCTGGGCATGGGCAAGATGCGCGGCGAGCTCGAAGACCTGGCCTTCCGCCACCTCGACCCGGAAGCGTTCGAAGAAGTGAAGAAGGCGGTCGAGAGCCGCCGCAAATTGAGCGAAGAGTTCTTGCACGAAGTGCGCGCGGAAGTCGAAGCCAAGATGAAGCAATTAGGCATCCCGGCGCGCGTCGAAGGGCGCATCAAACGGCTTTACAGCATCTACAACAAGCTCCAGCGGCAGAAGATTTCGATTGACCAGGTCTACGACCTGCTCGCGCTGCGCATTGTTACCGACACGGTGAAGAATTCCTACTCGGCGTTGGGCATCATCCACAACACCTGGCGGCCGGTGCCGGGGCGCATCAAAGACTTCATCGCCATCCCGCGCCCGAACCTCTACCAATCGCTGCACACTTCGGTGATCGGGCCGCACGGGCAGCCGTTCGAAGTGCAGATTCGCACCGAAGAGATGCACCGCACCGCCGAGGAGGGCATCGCCGCGCACTGGAAGTACAAAGACGGCCGCCGGCTCGCCCAGCAGGACGAGGAGCGGTTCGCCTGGCTGCGCCAACTGGTGGAGTGGCAGCAGGAGATGCGCGATCCGGGCGATTTTCTTTCCACGCTGCGCATTGACCTTTATCCCGAGGAAGTATACACGTTCACGCCCAAGGGCAAGGTCATCGTCCTGCCGCGCGACGGAACGCCGATTGATTTCGCCTACGCCATCCACACTGAGGTTGGCAATCATTGCGTGGGCGCGAAAGTGAACGGCCGCATCGTGCGGCTGAATTCGAAGCTCAAGAACGGCGACATCGTCGAAATCGTCACCAAAGCGGACCACCAGCCGAGCCGCGACTGGCTGGGCTGGGTGCGCACTTCGCGCGCGCGCGACAAGATCAAGCACTGGATCAACCTCGCGCAGCGGCGCCAGGCGCTCGAAATTGGGAGGAAGCTGATCGAGAAAGAAGCGCGGAAGTACGGCGTGACGCTCAAGCGCGTTTCGGAGGTGGACTTCCAGCGGGTGGCGCGCGAATACGGCGCGACGCAAGTGGATGACCTCTACGCCGGCATCGGTTACGGCAAGTTCGCCGCGCGGCAGGTGCTGGCGAACCTGGCTCCGGCGGCGAAGATCGAAGTGGAGAAAGGTTCCAAGCTCACCAGCGCCGTCAAGCGCGTGCTCGGCATTTCGCGCGACCCGGCCATCGAGGTCCACGGCCACGACGACTTGATGGTCTATCGCGCCAAGTGCTGCAACCCTATTCGAGGCGAAGAGGTCATCGGCTACATCACGCGCGGCAAGGGCATCGCCGTCCATTCCAAGAACTGCGCGAACGTCCAAAACCTGCTTTACGACGCCGAGCGGCGCATCGAGGTGCTCTGGGCCGGGCCGAAGTACAGCCTCTACCCGGTGGCGCTGACTCTGGTCACCGAAGACCGCCAGGGCATGCTCGCCGATGTGACCTCGGCCATCAGCGGCGTCAATTCCAACATCCAGAACATCGAAGCTCGAACCGGCGACAACCGGGCGCTCATCGACGTGACGCTGGACATCGTGGACGTAGCGCACCTGGAAAAAATCGTCTCGCAATTGAAAAAAATCGAGGGCGTCTATCAGGTCGAACGCGTCACGCGCTCCTGAGCCGGATAGCGCTTGGCCCTGGTGGCGCAGCGGCTAAAGCCGCGACGGGGCGTCGCAGCCGTCACGCGATCTTCACGACTTTGCCGGAGCGGATACAGGCGGTGCAGGCGTGAATGGTTTTGGCGGCGCCGTTCACGAGCGCGCGAACGCGGCGCAGGTTCGGATTCCAGCGCCGGCGCGTCAAATTATGCGCGTGACTGATTCGGTTCCCAAAATGCGGGGCTTTACCGCAGATGTCACACGATCTTGCCATTCGTCTCCCTCGCCGGGCTGGCTCGAAAATTCGGCCAGTAGCTTATTATACCATAATCAGGCTCGATTTCAGACTATCAGATACTAGTGCCAACTGAAGAATGGAGGCCGTGGAACGGGCAGGTCGTGAAGCGGGTGGTTGGTAGCCAGGGTCAATCCCCGCTTTGATTGACCGTGGGTTTGTGGCCGAAGACAAAGCCCACAGTCAGAAAAGCGCTGGCCCTGACTACCAAATGCGAATTGTTGTGGGTCACGGCCGTGCGGCGGCCCTATGGCCCTACGCCTTCGCGCTACGGGCATTCTGCAAGAGTTGCGCGGCTTCGGCGTCCTCCACGACCGGCGTGACCGTGAACGACACATTCTCCATCCACGGAGCAAGCCACGCGTAGATGGCTTTGGCTTCACCGGTCTCCGCCACAATAAAGCCGCTCGAACTCCCTTCGAGCCCATGGTAGCGTCCCAACATTTTCACGCCCGTCGGCGGCGGAGCTCCTGTTTCCAGGAACCGCGAAATAGCGGGTTTGTATTGACCTGGCAAGCATGTCCACGTAATGACGAATTTCATAATTGATCTCCTTTGCGGATTTCTGGCTTCACTTCAGTCAGGGTTTCCGTTTTGGATTCATGACCGGCATCGATTGTACCTAGAAAAATCCTGTCGGCAATATTCGCCTTCGGCGCCGGAATTCCGAGCGTCAACTCCGACAACATCACTGTTGCCACTCGCCTTTGGGACGCGACCGAGCAGCTCCTTCGTGGGTACGGCTTCGAACTCAAGTCCGGCTTGCCGGAAGCAAGGTCAACAGGGAGCGAAACGTGTTCTTGAATGATCAGCCATTTGCCATTCATCTTGTGGTAAACGTCGGTCACGCGGACCGTGAGATCAAACTTGGAACCGTCTTTGGCGGTGAAGGCTGCCCGCTGAATGTTGTGCCCGTAGGCCAGATTCCCGCTGGCAGTGATGTCAAGGTCGGTGAGTTCGTACTCATCGACTGGCCCGGAAAAGGCCGCGAAGAGATCCTCCCAATCTTTCTTGTAATCATCGAAGCCAACATGCCGGCGCGGAGGGGTCATGTCGAAAACGAAAAGTTCCTTCCCGGGTGCGTAGCGACTCATTATTGTCGTAACGTCTCTGGCTTTGAAAGCCGCAGCGTAACGGTTTTCGAGTGCCCGGATTTCCTGTTCATCTTCGGAGGGCACACCGCCTTTTGGCCAGGCGCCATAAACACCGGCGGCGATGCACATCGCAACGGCAACAAAGAGCCCCAACTTTTTCATGACTCATCCTCCTTTACTCCAGAACTTCCTCCTTGGCACTCTGAGCCACAGCAGTATACACCCACCGTCTCGTTTGCGATCGCAAGGCCCTTGCCAACACACACCGGACACTTCGAAGAAATATGACACCTCAAGAAGTGTCACCACCAAGCTCGCAGAGCGCGAGCCATGCCATATCGCGATTACAGTAGAATGTCCCGGCGGACATGCATCCGGGAATCGAAGAAGGGATCCGGCCCTTCAACGCTCAAGAATTTTACGAAGAACATGAAGCGCTGGAAGCCGTGTGGCTCAAGGCTGAAGCTCTCAATGATTTCGGCGCTCACGGACCGCCGCTACGGCGTGTGCGCACGTGGCATTTATTTCAGTAACACGGCACCAGTGTCCGGAGTTGTAAAAAGGTTGAACGATACCAGGCAGTGTAGCGCCCCCTAAGTCCTTTGCAGTCTTTGTCCCGCTCTGCGGGATGAAACAGTTTTTTTTGTGGTTAGTCGGCCTTCTGACGCAGGACACTTGCGCCCACGGACCTCGTGCTGCGAATACCTCGCCCTTAACGTTGAGCGGGCCGACAAAGCTAGTCGAATTGCGGCCGGTCTATGGTTCGAACGTGATCATGCCAAATGAGCCGTTGGCGTAATTATTCGGACCGGCGGTAAAGAAGAGCTGGTTGGGCTTGCCGCCATTTCCGCCGTTGCCGAATTGGAGTGCCCAAAGTTGGTCGATGACTATGGCCTGGCCGTTCGAATCGCGCAGGGTGCCGAGGAACGCGCCGGTGTTGGGATCGAACGCGTTGATGCGGCCGCCGGGAACGTTGTTGGCGACCAGCAAAGTGTTACTGAACGGGCCGAAATCAGCCGGCGCCATCGCCAGACCCCAGGGCGATTGGAGAGGGCCGGTGATGCGCATGAGCACGTTGCCCGCAGCATCAAATTCGTCCACGAAACCGGCGGCAGATTTGTTGCCACCGAACGTCACCCAGAGGTTGCCCCCGATGTTTTGAATGCCGTAAGGAGCGAGGCCGCCCTTGATCGCCGGATCGGTAAAAGAGCTCACCAGGTTGAAGTCCTTGTCGAAAACGTCGATGCGGCTGTTGGGTCCGTTGTCGGCGGCATAGAGGAAGTCACCCGAGGCGTCGCTGGTGATCGCCAAGCCTGTGTAGACGGCCCCGGCCTTCGATCGGTCCGCAGCGATCAGGGCGTTAGTGAAGTCCACTCCAGGACTCCAACCGCTGATCGTGCCGTCCAAAGTGGCAAAGATGAAGAGAGCGGTACCAGATGTGACGCCGTTTGAAACGGAAAATGACGGCGTGGGATTTCCGACCGTGATGTTAAAGACGTCCCCGGTCGGCGTGCCCAGGACGGTAGTTCCCGGCGCAGGGGGAATGGTAACGACAAGCGGCGATGCGGGCGGAAACTTTTGACCAGCGCCGTTGTAGAGCGTGGATTTACCGGTTCCGTTGTCGCTGACCCAGAAGGGACTGCCACCGGACCGGGTTAGACCCCAGCCGTTGACCAAGTTGGAGTCTGTGGCGTCAGTGACGAGATCGGTGCGATTGTATTGGGCGAATGTTAACGCGGGAAGAAGAAAAACCAAAGGCGCTAGAGCTAAGGGGAACTTGATGTACTTCAAGGTGAGCAGCATGATGGCATCCTCTCTAAGGTGTGATTCTCGGCGCGAAACTCGGCCCACGCCCTCCCAAATTGACTTCTCCTGCCTCGACTCATGGCGCTCTAGTGCAAGCCGGATTCCAAGCTGAAATGTGTGAAAGTGGATCGCCCCGCGACTGAGAACAGGGAACTTGGACTCTCGAAGGGCAAGTGGGGAACATCCCGCTCCAAAAAACTGGATATGGAATCCGGAGTGGATACCAAACTCTCCATTAAACAACCGGAATTTCCGCATGAACCTTCCCCTCCGCCCGCAAGCCTCCCCCTCCTGCCCCTCGTCCCAGCCGCAAGTTGTGCTGTAGCCCCTTTAGGGTGGTAGGGCAGCTCGCAAAGATTTTTCGATGCCCATGAAGCGCTGGAAGCGGTGTGGCTGAAGGCTACCGGGGACGAGAAGGTCTTCCTCCACGGTTTGATTCAGATCGCCGCAGCCTTCCACCACCACACGCGCCGGAATCCGGCTGGCTTCGGGTCACTGCTTGAAAAAGGGCTTGAGAAACTCACCCGGGTCTCGGGCCTCGGGACCGAAATTGACCTTGAGGGTTTGCGCCGGCAGCTTCGGCCGTGGGGGCGGTTCGCAAAGCTCGCGAAGGAGCCACGTCCCGTACGGGGCGTCGCGGAGTCGCGCACCGGCCCGGCTCCTCCCCTGCCTCGCATCGAGCGCCTCGGCTAAAACGGGAGCGGGAGAACATTGCTTGCGCCCGTAGGCAAGAGGCCATCCCTGGTGCTGAGCCGCAGAGCGTTGTTGTCCGGCCCTTTGGGCGCAAGGAGCGACGCTGGTATTCCCCAACACGGCAGACGTATACTGGGGAGGGGCGAAGGCTCAGTGCTAAGCGAATGGCAGGATTACATCACGACCGACCCTGAGGTATTGCGGGGAAAACCTCGCCTGAAGGGAACGCGAATCCCGGTGGGCTTGGTTCTGGGATACCTCGCAGCGGGGAAGACGGCCGCAGATATCCTTCATGAGTTCCCCGACCTCACTCCGGAACAGATCGCCGCTTGCCTGAACTTTGCCCGCGACCTCTGCGAGTTCGAGGTCACGGCCTAATGGCCTTGCGGTTCTTTGCGGACCACTGCGTCTCCAATTTCATTATCAACTCCCTCCGCGAAGCCGGGCACACGGTTCTGCTGCTGAAGGAATATCTGGCTGTCGAGTCAACCGACGCCGCAGTCATTGGCAAGGGGCAGGAGTTGGATGCAATTCTGTTGTCCTTGAATGGTGATTTCGCCGACATTGTGACCTATCCCCCGTCGCGCTTCAAAGGCATTGCGGCGTTGCAGATCCGAAACCATCCGGAGATCACGCCGCACCTTGTCCAGCGGCTCAGGCGCTACTTGGACCAGCATCCTTCCCCGGAGCACTATCGCGGGAAGTTGTTGGTCATCGAGGTTGACCGGATCCGAGTGCGCAAATAAGCGCGCTCGTATTCTTCACAACCAAGTGTCTGGCTCGCGACCCATTGCCACCCCCTGTGCCATTCTACGATCGCATCGCCAAGCAATGGCACGCGCACACCGGGCGCCACGGCGGCGCGTTTAAAGAGTTCTTGCTCAACGACGTCCTTATCGCCGCTGTCGCGTTCATTGAAAATCGCGCTATTCTCGAACTCGGTGCGGGTAACGGCTACTTCCTGCCCTTGGTGTTGCGCCGCTACTCGGGCCAAAGGCCCGCACGAATCGTGATCACAGACCAGTCCAGCCGACAACTCGATTTGGCTAGAAAGTATTGCTTTGTCAACGGCGCGGAATACGCGCAACTGGACGCGCGCTATCCATTTCCATTTCAAGAAGGCGCCTTCGATCTCATTATCGCCACGATGGTATTCAATGAAATTTCCAGGCGCGGGGTCGCATCTGCCATCGCGGAATGCCGCCGCGTGCTTCGGAGTCCAGGCCAGCTCCTCGCAACCGTCATACATCCTGACTTCGTCGCTAGCCTCGAGAAGCGCGGGGAACTCCGCCAAGAAGGCAGCTATTTGACTATGCCCGCAAGCGCTGCCCTTCGACTTCCTCTTCACAAGACTCCAAAGGAGTTCTACGAAAGATGTTTGTACAACAAAGGCGTTGATTTTAAGTCGCGAGATATCTTCTCTACAAAGAACGTGTCGAATGTCAAAGCTGGTCTGAAGAAAGTCGGCAACACACCTGTAGCCTTGCTGTTTGACTGTACATCCACTCAAAGGTGAACCTGAAGAGGCATTTGCGTCGCCATTAAGCGGAGAGCTCTTACTGACAAGAGTCGAAGACTTGCCCGCGTTCGCAGGCTGGCTGCCGCAGCGATTTGAAATCTGTGAACTGCGGCTGAAGAATTACTGCGGCGCCGGAACGATGATCTGGCCCTTCATTTTCAAATGGCCCATGCCGCAGAAATGCGAGCAGCGGAAGGGAAACGTCCCGGGCTTGTCGGCCGTGAATTCGATGGTGGCCGGCTGCCCTTTTTTCAAAAGCTGATTGATATGGAATTCCCCGCACTCGAACCCGTGGTCGTGGTCGGCGGCGGTGACGACGAGCTTGATGTGCTCTCCCTGTTTGACTTCAATGACCTTTGGCTTAAACTCATACTTCTTCGCCGTCACCTGAATTTCGCGCGTTTCGCCGCTTCCGCCCGTCGAAGGCTCTTCGGCCCCAGCCCCGATCGCCCAGGCCGCAACCAGCAAGATTCCAAACGCGACGCTCAGTTTTTTCATACCGACTCCCTCTCAAGACTCTCCGGGTCGAAGGCGCCGGCCGGCTCCGGGGCGAGGTTCGCGTCGCCTCCGGCGACCGGCGGTGCGCTATTCCGCCCGACAACGTTGGATGCCGAGTTTCGCCAGCGAGTCTCGGCCTCAAGCCGCGGGCCGAGCCAAGGGAGCGATGCCGCCACTGATTCCTGGAGCCAGCTCGGAGCCCACACCAGCGCGCGCAAAATTCCGGCGAGCCGATAACTCCCCCCGACGGCGTCGTCGAGCTTGCGGCGATAAACTTCGACCGCTCGCTCGATCCCTTCCGGGACGCTTCGGTTTTTCAAACACCCCACCAAGACGCGCGCCGCGAGGCGCCCGCTCTGGAGCGCGATCGAGATGCCGTCGCCCGTGAATGGGTCGAGAAACCCAGCGGCATCGCCGGCCAGGAGCGCCCCCTGAATGTTCGAGCGTCGTCGCGCCGGCTTGACTGGAGCCGTTGCGACTGTCTTCGAAACCTGCGATCCTGGCCGCAGCCGTTCCGCGAGCGCGTGATGACCGGAGATTTCGGTTATCCAGGCGGCGAAGTCTGCGACTGCTGAGCCGTCCTGAGCCAGGCTGCGATGCACCAGGCAACAAGCGTTGTAGAGGCCGCCTTCGATGGGCGCCAAGCCGCAATATCCGCCGGAAAAGTAGTACATTTCAACCGCGTCGCGAGGCGAAAGCCCGCCAAAGTGCGCTTTGGCGCCGAGCCAGGCTCCCCCGTGCTCTCCGTGGTTCTTCGTAGGTCCCGAAATCCCCTCGAGCGACCACCAGCGCCCTGCGGAGACGATCAGGGCTCGCGCGGCGTCCTTTTTCCCGCCCATCGAATCGAGTTCCCAAAGGCACGAAGATCCATCGCCCCGCGTCGCGACTTGTCGGGACACGCGCCGCACGCATTCGCCTTCGTGGATTTCAGCTCCTCGGGAAGCAGCGGCGCGCCAAAGGGCTTCGTCGAGCGCGCGACGCGAGAGGCCTCGGCCTGGATGTGGCAACGGAAAGCCATGGACGCGCCCGCGCGGCGAAATGAACTCGCTTCGACGGATGACGGCGGGATGATACGCCTCCAAAGCGATTTCCTCTTCCAGCGCCGAGAGGGACTCCGAGGAAAGGAACTCGCCGCAGACCTTGTGGCGCGGGAACCGGTCGCGCTCCCAAATCGAGACGGCCAGGCCGTGCCGGCGGGCTTCAAGCGCGGCCGCCGCGCCTGCGGGTCCGCCTCCGACAACCAGCAGGTCTTTTACTTCGGCGCTCGCTATGCTTTCCATAAGATCAGTCCCCATCGGAACGGGCTGAGGCGCATGGTCTCAAAGAGCATGAACCCGGCCTCGCGGACCAGCGCCTCGAGTTCCGGTCGAGTGTAGGCCTGACGGACGCTCGCCGGTCCGTCGTGGCGCGTGATGCGGCTGCGAGCAAAAGGGCGCGCGCAGCGGATGAACGAGTACGCGAGCCAATGCCGCTCCAGATCGTTGACAAGCACTGCTTCGCGCGCCGCGTCCGCCATCCGGCCGAGCAAATCCCGGGCAGTCTCGCCCGAAAAATGGTGGAAAAACAAGTTGCACATCACGACGTCGAATGCCTCATTCCGGAAGGGGAGACGAAAGACGTCGGCGGCAACGGAGGGGAGGCGGTCGCCGTTCACACTCATGCCGAGATGGCTCGGACGGCGATCCAGCGCGACAATATCGGCGCGAATCTTTTGCGCGGCCAGCTTCTCTCGGAGGCGGCGAGCCAGGCGAGCGTCGCCGGCGCCCACGTCGAGGACGCGGACCGCGTGCGGCCCCGTTTTCGCGAAGAAGCGCTCGAGCAACTTGAGATTGCTCGAGACGCCGCCGAGCCTTCGATTGATCCGCCATAGATCCTCGAGGCTGGCACGGACCTCCTCCTCGGTTCCGAGGTCGTGGTCCAGCAATTCTTCACGTGTAACGCGGAGCATTTCTCACCTACCCTTCGTGTTTGCGAGCGCGGTGAACAAGGACAACATGTCATGCTGAGCCCATTTGCTTGTCATTCTGAGCCCTTCGCTGGCTGTCATTCTGAGCCCTTCACTCGCTGTCATCCTGAGCGAAGCGAAGAATCCCTTGCATTCCGCGCTCAGGGTAAACTGCGCGAAGCACATCTCGTGGGCGTTGAAAATAATGGAGAGGGATTCTTCGCTCCGCTCAGAATGACAAATCGCAGCCGTATCTTCACTCCCTGGCTAGGCCACGGCTGAAACCACCAAGGCCGAATTTTTGGAGCCGAAGGCGATGCAATTGCAAATGGCGTTTTCAATCTCGACTTCGCGCTTCTGATGAGGTACGTAATCGAGGTCGCACTCGGGGTCCGGCACGTCGAGGTTCAGCGTGGGCGGCAGGCGGCGGTCGCGCATCGCGAGGAGCGTCGCGGCCAGTCCCGCCGCGCCGCAGGCCCCCTGTGGATGGCCGATGATGGATTTCAGCGCCGAGGTCGGAACTTGATAGGCGCGAGGGCCCAGCGTCAATTTCAGCGCGCGCGTCTCGACGCGGTCGTTCAGCACGGTCGAGGTGCCGTGCAAGTTGACATAGTCCACCTGGGCCGGGCCGATTTCGGCCTGGGCCATCGCCAAAGTCATGGCGCGCGCGGGCTCTTCGCCGTCTTCGCCGAGCCGCACGCGGTGAAAGGCTTCGCAGGTCGAGCCGTAGCCGCGAATCTCGCCATAAATGTGCGCGCCGCGGGCCCGCGCGTGCTCATATTCCTCGAGCACGAACATCCAGGAGCCTTCGCCCAGCACAAAGCCGTCGCGGTCGGCGGAAAACGGGCGCGAGCCGCGCTCCGGCGCATGGTTCCAGGAAGTGGTCATAATGTGCATCATGGTGAAGCCCTTCAGGATCAGCGGGGCGAGCGGAGCGTCCGCGCCGCCGCATACCACCACGTCCGCCCATCCCGCGCGGATATTTTGCACCGCGTATCCCATCGCGTCCGTCGAGGACGTACAGCCGGTGGATATGACGTGACTGAAGCCGCGAAAGCCGAAATACATCGAGACTTCGCTCGCCAGCGTCCCGATGGTCGCCGAAGGGATCGTGTAAATGCTGCATTGGCGGAGGTGCCCGGCGTAATAAAGCGAGAACTGGCGTTCGACGAATTCCTGGCCTCCCCCTCCCGAGCCGAGCAGGACGGCGACGCGCCGGCGCTCTTCGAGGCTCATGGTCGAGTGGTCGAAACCCGCGTCGGCAATGGCTTCTCGAGCCGCCGCCACGGCGAGCGGAACCACCCGGCTGACGTTTGAGGCGTCCTTTTCGCTGATGTATAGGCTGGGGTCGAACCCGACGATCTCACCCGCAATCTGCACGGGAAATGGGGAAGGGTCAAAGGACTGAATCCGCCGGATGCCGCTCACGCCTCGCCAAGTGGCCTCCCAAAATGCTTCCCGCCCAATGCCATTCGGGCTGACGGCTCCGATCCCTGTCACCACAACTCTCCCCTTCACTGCCAGCCTCCCCCGTAATGGGGCCTCACGAATCGTGCCGCCGGCGTTTAGTCGCGGCGGGCCAATTGGAGATCGTACACCACCTCAAAACCATTGCGGACCTGAAGGGTCCCGAAAAACTTGCGAATCGGCTGGATGCCGAAGTCTCGCAAATAAAGTTGCTTCTTTCCATGAACGCTCATCCGCCGCTCGCTCTGGGTCCAGGCGAAGGGAAACTCCACAGCGCGTGTTACGCCGTGAAGCGTCAAGTCCGCCTGGAGAAGCAAGCTGCCTGCCGCCTCGCCCGGCGCGACCGAGCGGCTTTTAATATCGACGCGAGGGTAGCGCGAAACATCGAGCTGGGAAGCGCCGAGCATCGTCTCCTGGACTTCGCGGCGCGCGGAGTCGGAGAGGTTCGGGTCGAGCACCACGAAGGAAGCCGCTTCACCGACCACGTGGACCTGCCAAGGCTCACCCTCCTCGCGAGACGCTGCGCCGGAAAACCGCGTGAGCTGAATCTGATGATCGTCTCCAAGCCCCGAAAGCGCTCCGGTGCGGTAAACGTGTATTTGGACGCGGCTGGCCTTGGCGTCAATCTCGTATACTCCCGTCGCCTGCGCCTCGCTGAGCTTCGCCCCCAGAATGCCCGACGCCACGAGACCCATCGCCGCCAAGACTCCACTTTTCGTCCACGCTAGCATTTCGCCCAGCTTCTCCGCGCGGGTTTGGGAAACCCTCACGGCGGCACTCCTGGAAACGCAACGAGGCGCGCGTCTTCACCCGAGGTCCCGAGCCCGGCCCCACCCTCGCATAGGAATTGTGGACTTTCTTCGACTGGAAATCCAGCAGTAGGTGCGGAAAGTCACCAACGGTCGGAGCGCCGCGTTTGCGGAACCTCTCGGCGGGAACGCTCGATCCTTGCGGTCGGCGGCTCGAATCGCAAAAAGGTCAAAGCATCGTTGCATGAGCCGATCCCGCTTCCTATCCGGAGCGTCCCCAGCCCAGGGTTCGCAACGGCAGGGGGCAGAGACCGGCTCACGCGAGGCCCTTATGGATTGGAGCCTTGTGCCGCGCTCGCCGATTGCGGAGTGCAGGGACCATCGTCCTTCACGAGCTTTTGCACGTGAAAGACATTCTTCCCCGAAGCGTCTTGCGACTTCTTGCCCGATAGTTCCACTCGCTCGCCCGGCTTGACATCTTTGCTGAGAGAGGTCAACGAATAAGTGGTCTTCGTGCTGTCATCCACCAGAGTGGTGACACCGTTGGCTTGTTCGGTGCAGCCCATCACGGACGCTTCCTCACCCTGGTTCGCATGGTGATGGCGCACCGCGAAAATGCCAATGGCCACAGCCGCGGCAGCTCCCGCTGCAATCCCAATTGCTGTTCCGGAGCCGTAACTCTTCCCGGAAGTGGAGTAGGTTCCGCCTGTGCCGCCTGTGGTTCCCCCGCCGCCGTATTGGGCGAAAGAAGTGGTTGCCACACCAATCGAAAGTAGAATCCCCAGAGTCGTTCGAACTAACCATCGAGTTGCCATTTCTTACCTCCTTTTCAGTCCGGTACCATAACTATGATGCCAGGATTGGCATCAACAAATGTCAACGTATTGAAAAGAAATTGCAAATTGTAGGGTGAGCGCAAGGCCTTTGGCCACTCTCTTCTGGTCCGCGCGGACTTAAAAGACGCCCGAGCCTGCGGGCAGATGGTTTCACAACGATTCCCTGCCAGTGACAAACAATCCCCTTGGTCATCGCATCGCGCAATTCAATGGCCAGGAAGTCGGAAAAACATTGCGTTCGCTTAAGCCCTTTGAAATTCAATACTAGTGACCTGAATTGTAAAAATGTTGAACAATTCCGGGCCGTGCGGCGACCCGTAAGTGCTTTGCGGTCTTCGTCATGCTCTGCGGGATGAAACAGGCGTTTTGTTGTTCATCGAACTTCTGACTCAGGACACTAAAGGGGCTTCGCCCAAGCCCGACAAGCCTGTATAAATATGCAAAAAGCTCGCATAAAAACTTGACTCATTTGCACCAAGTTCTGTACTTCAGGATTTCTAGCCCCAGACAGAGGACTCATCTGGAAAGCCCAACCGAGCTCAGTTATGAAGTTCCGGAGAAATCCTATGACTCCGCATAGAGATTTCAGGGCAGGCGTCAACCCTCACCAAAAGCCCTGGACCAATATCTTCAAGGAAACCGGCTCGCCGCAAAGGTTGACAACGGCAAGCGCCCACCTTGCCCCCGGGCTGCTGGTCAAGGTCGCCAATTCCGTTTGAGATTTGAGGCTCGGGCCGCTAAAATGACCGCGCGGGGGACTGGCGTGAATCCTATCCTCGAAACAAAAACCGAGAAGTACATTTATTCTCTGCTGCCCCGCCGCGACCCGGTGCGCCGGGAAATGGAACGCTACGCCGCGCGTCACGACGTGCCGATCATCGGCCCAGCCTGCGGGCGGCTACTCTACCAACTTGCGCGGCTGATTCGGGCAGGCCGAGTATTCGAGATGGGCTCGGCGATTGGCTACTCCACGCTTTGGTTGGCGCAGGCGGTGGGGCCGAAGGGCGAGGTCTTTTACACCGACGGCGACCCGGCCAACGCTCGCCGCGCAGAGGAATACTTCCGCCGCGCCGGCGTCCGCAGGCGAATCCAAATCCTCGTGGGCGACGCCCTGGACATGCTCGAAAGGACTCCGGGTCAATTCGATCTGGTTTTCAACGACGTGAACAAGACTCAATACCCCGCGGTCTTCCGCCTGGCCGTGCCGCGCGTACGAGTGGGAGGGCTCTTCGTCACGGACAACGTTCTTTGGTCCGGACGGACGGCGCGCCCCGCCCGCGACCCGAACACTCGCGCCATCCAAGAGTTCAACAGCCTCCTCTACCACTCGCCCCATCTCTTCACCACCCTCATCCCGCTGCGCGACGGCTTCGCCGTGTGCGAGAAGATTCGGAACTGACCGCTCCCTTCAGCCGCGGAATAGGTTGCGCGCGAGGTGCATCGCCTTGGCGGGCCGCCAACCGGCGCGCCGTCTCCACTTCGGCCTCAAGATCTTCGCCCGCGATGAAACGCCCGGCCATCTTCCGGCCGCCGGCGTGCGCAGTGAGAAATCTCTTGGGGGACTCTTGCTCAGAAAGATAGAGAAGGAATGAACGAAGCATGAGAAAAGGTGTCAGGTGCCGGGTGTCAGGTGCCAGGTGCTAGGTATTAGGTCTCAGGTGTTCGGTGTTCGAAGTTCGGAGTCATGTATAGGCCGGGGCTTCCGGTTTCAATGCCAATACCTCACCGCTGAGAATTGGCTTCGTTCCTGACACCTGGCACCTGGAACCTGGAACCTTCTTCAATGCTCCGCTTCGAGGAAGCGCTCAGCGTCCATGGCCGCCATGCACCCGGAGCCCGCCGCCGTGACTGCCTGCCGGTAAATGTGGTCCTGAACGTCGCCGGCGGCGAAGGCTCCCGAAATGCTGGTCTTCGCGCCGTCATGAGTCTTGATGTAACCCACTTCATTCATTTCGAGCTGCCCGCGAAACAAAGCCGTATTCGGCGAATGGCCGATGCCGATAAAGACCCCGTGGAGAGGCTTCAGAGCCTCCGCGCCAGTCCGGGTGTCTCGCACTTTGACGCCGGTCACCTCGCGCTTATCCGGATCCAAAATGTCCACAACTACGGCGTTCCACAAAGGCTTGACCTTCTGGTTGCGGAACAGGCGGTCTTGCATGATTTTCGAAGCGCGGAGCTGGTCGCGGCGATGAATGAGCAAGACCTGGTTCGCGAATCGGGTGAGAAACAGCGCCTCTTCGGCGGCCGTGTCTCCGCCGCCGACGACCGCGACGTCTTTATTGCGAAAGAAATATCCGTCGCAGGTGGCGCACGTCGAAACCCCGTGCCCAATGAGTTTGCGCTCGGACTCGAGGCCCAGCAGCCTCGCCGAGGCCCCGGAAGCGATGATCAGCGTGCGAGTTTCGATTTTCTCCTGGCCGACATCCAGGACGAATGGGCGGCGCGAAAGGTCGGCAAGCGTCACGTCGCCCTCCAGAAATTCCGCGCCGAAAACTTCCGCCTGTTTCTTCATGAGCTCGATCAATTCCGGCCCCTGGACGCCGTTGGGAAAACCCGGGAAATTCTCGACCAGCGTGGTCAGGCTCAATTGCCCGCCGGCTTCGACACCCCGGATGACCAAGGGCTTGAGGTTGGCCCGCGCGGCGTAGATGGCCGCCGTCAGCCCCGCGCATCCGGAACCGATGATCACCACGTTTCGCATCGAATCCCCCTCTCGACTCTCCTTCACCTGAAGCGAGCAATCATCTTACAGAATCAGTGACCGCCCGTCGAGCGCTCGACGGCCGGATTTCGGCATTGCGCCCTTAGGGAATATGATGCTACAAGTTTCGAACGGCCACTCCCGAAGAGAGCACAGGCCTTCGAGGGAGGCTTACGGTTATGGACGCGGTGCGATTAGAAGCAGTCACGAAGCGCTTCAACACGCTGACGGCGGTCGAGAAGCTGAGCTTTTCGATTCCCGAGGGCAAAGTGTTTGGGTTGCTCGGCCCGAACGGGGCCGGCAAGACGACCACTTTGCGGATGCTGATGCGCGTCCTAATCCCCGACGAGGGCTCGATCGAAGTCCTCGGAACCCCCGCGGACGACCGCACTCCCGACGCGATTGGCTACTTGCCGGAAGAGCGCGGTCTTTACCCGCGCATGAAGATCCGAGAGGTGCTGGTCTTCCTGGCAGCCTTAAAGGGCCTGACGGAGGCGGAGGCGGATCGTGGAGCCCGTCAGTGGCTCGAACGGCTGGAGTTGGGCGAGTGGGTCAACAAGAAAATCAACGACCTTTCCAAAGGCATGCAGCAGAAAGTTCAATTCATCGCCGCCGTCCTCCATCGCCCGCCCATTCTCATTCTGGACGAACCCTTCACGGGCCTGGATCCCGTCAACGCCGGGGTGATCAAGGACATCATGCTCGAGCTGCGCGATCAGGGCTCGACCATCATTCTCTCCACGCACCGCATGGAACAGGTGGAAATGATGTGCGACTCGATCTGCCTGATTGACCACGGGCGGCCGATTCTCGCCGGAGAACTCAAGGCCATCAAGAGGTCTTTCGGAAAGAACACGGTCCGAATCGAATACACCGGGAATGGCCAGTTTCTCGACCTGCCGCACGTGGTCGAGCGTCTCAACCGGCACGGTGCGGCCGTTGATGTCAAGCTTCGCCCCGGAGCGAACGCCCAGGAAATTCTGAAAGCCGCTGTCGCGGACGGTGTCGAGATCACCCGTTTTGAGCTCGTGGAGCCGCCCTTAAACGATATATTCATCGAAAAGGTCTCGAGCACCAATGCGTAAACTTTGGCTAATCTGGAAGCGCGAATACCTGGCCCGCGTGCGGACGAAAGCCTTCGTGATCTCGACGGTTATGTTGCCGCTGTTATTCGTCGGCATTATAGGCGTGATGGTTGTGCTGGGCGGACGCCAACAAGGACGCACTCCCAGGATCGCCATCGCAGATTGGACAGGCACCTTGGCGCCGGCGATTCGCGCCCACCTTCGGCCGAGAACCCCGGAGTCCAAGCCGGTCTGCGAAATCGCGAAAACTCTGGAAGGCTCGAGCCTCGGAACGGATGTGGAGTCTGAGATGCGCGCGGAAGTCCGCGAGGGGCGGTTGGAGGGCTTCCTGATCGTTCCTAACAACGCCCTCAACGGCGGCGCGGCGGAATTTCACACCCTTAACGCGGGAGATTTTTC
>QHZN01000152.1 GCA_003225365.1 Acidobacteriota bacterium | reverse complement strand
GGCACTCGGTCAAAGGAAGCTGATCCTTCGTGAGACTCTTATAGCGCGGGTCGCGATCCGGGTAGCGTGGGTCGTTTTTTTCAAGCGCCGGCGGCGGAATATCGTAGCTTCGTCGCCAAATCTTGACCTGTTCCTCTCCGTAGCGGGCGGCGGTTTCGGCTTTGTTGAGGCCTTGCAGCGCCCCGTAGTGCCGCTCGTTCAGCCTCCAATCACGGACGATGGGGACCCACATCAAGTCCATCTCATCGAGCACGATCCAGAGCGTGCGAATGGCGCGCTTCAGCACCGAGGTGAAAGCGATGTCGAAGCTGAAGCCCTGCTCCTTCAGGACGCGGCCGGCCTCCGTGGCTTCTTCCCTGCCCTTTTCCGACAAGTCAACGTCTGTCCAGCCGGTGAAAAGGTTCGCTTTGTTCCAAATGCTTTCTCCGTGCCGCAGCAGGACAACTTTATGCATGTCGAGGCGCCTCGTCACCCTTTTCCCAGGTCCCTTGGATCGGAATCAATTTACCATTTTGGGCACAAGTTTTCCCGGCGGATGGCTGTGCGATTGTGACTGTGCGCGAGGCTGAGAATGATTCCGAGGGCACCCCGTCGGACTCTTGACGCATCTCATCAGGAGCCACCAGCACGCTTTGACACTCAGGAGCCGGCGTGCGATAATTCTTGGAAACAGTTGAGCTGGACTGAGGCATCATGATGGAAAACCGAATGAGATGGGTAGCGGCAGGAATTCTGGTTTGTTTCGGCACGGCGGGGGCGTGGGCGGCCGGGGCACCTTCGGCAGCCGGAGCGCCGCAGGGGCAGACTGCGCCGGCGGCAGGCGCTCAAACCACTCCACAAAGCGGGGTAAACCCCGAGGCGCCCGACCACGCGCGCGCGTATTACCACTACATGCTGGCGCGGCGGTTCAAGGAGCTGGCCGCGCTTTACAATCGCGGCGATTACATCGACAAGGCCGTCTCCGAATACAAGCAGGCTATGGAGGCCGACCCCGACTCGCTTTTCCTGCGCACCGAGCTCGCCGAGCTTTACTGGAGGATCGGCCGTGCTACCGAGGCCATCCAGGAGGCGGAGGGCGTTCTGAAGGCCAACCCCAACGATGCCGACGCCCACCGGCTGCTGGGGCGCATTTACGTGCGCAATCTCAGTGAAGCGCAGCCCGGCAAATCGGCGAAAGAGATTCTGGAAAAAGCCGTGGTGGAATTCGAAGCAGTCTCTCGCATCGAGCCCACCGACACGGAATCCTGGGTCACCCTCGGCCGCCTCTACCGGATGAGCAACCAGAGCGGCAAGGCTGAAGAGGCCTTCAAGAAGGGCCTGACTTCGGAGCCGGACTCGCGCGAGGCGCTCTCCGGCCTCGCCCAGCTTTATTCCGACCAGGGGGAATACGACCAGGCCATTGATCTGCTGACCAAGATTCCCGACGTGGATTCCGATCCGTTCTTGCTCGGGATGCTGGGCTATGCTTACAGCCAGAGCCGTGACTACGACAAGGCCATCGCCACCTTTGAGAAGGCGCTCGCGCGCGACCCCGAAAACCTGGAAATCCACCGGGCGTACGCGGAGGCGCTGATGGGTGCGGGGAAAAACGACGCGGCCCGGGACGAACTGAAGAAGACCCTTGGAGCCGACGCCGACGACGGGCAGACGTACTTGCGGATGGCCCAGCTCGACCGCCAGGAAGGGCGCTTCGACGATGCGCGAAAGGAGCTCGAGCGGGCCCGCGCCTTGATCCCCGACAACATGGAAGTGCTGTTTCAGCAAGTACTGCTCGAAAGCGACACCGGCAACGACGACCGCGCCATCCAAATCGTCCAGAATCTGCTGAAGGAGACGGAACGGCAGGACGGGCAGTATTCGCTCGGCGAGGCGACCAACCGCGCCATCTTCCTCGAGCGGCAGGGGCTGATTTACCGCAATGAGGAGAAGTACGATCAGGCGCTCGAGGTCTTCCGGCAGATCCTCCCCCTGGGCAAGACGCAGGCGCCGCGGGCCGAGGGGCTGATCATCGAGACCCTCCGGCTCGATCGCAAGCCCCAGGAGGCCGTGGCGGAGGCTGATAAAGCCGTCGAGCTCTACCCTCACGACCGCTCGCTCAAGATCATCCGCGCCTCGATGATGGGGGAGCAGGGAAAGGTGGACGAAGGCGTCCGGGAGCTTCAGGGCATGATCTCCGGAACACCCTCCGACCTCGACGTCCACCTTTCTATCGCTCAGATCTATTCGCAGGCTAAGCGTTTTCCGGAAGCGGAAGCCGCGGCCAACCGCGCTCTTCAAATCGCCACGCGTCCGGAGGACCAGAATCGCGCTCAGTTCATCTTCGGCTCCATTTACGAGCGGGAAAAAAAGTACGACCAGGCGGAGTTAACTTTCAAGAAAGTCCTGACCGCGGATCCCTTGAACGCCGCGGCCGCGAACTACCTCGGCTACATGCTCGCCGACCGCGGCGTGCGCCTGGATGAGTCCGTGAAATACATTCAGAAGGCCCTGCAACTCGAGCCGAATAACGGCGCCTACCTCGACAGCCTCGGCTGGGCATATCTCAAGATGAACCGGTTGGACTTGGCGGAACTTAACCTGGAAAAGGCCGCCCATCGGATCACCAGCGACCCGACCATCCACGAGCACCTCGGCCGCCTCTACCTCCAGATGGGCAAGCAGGAACAGGCGCAGGCGCAGTGGGAACGGGCGCTCAAGGAGTGGCCCGGCGCGGTCTCGAGCGACTTCGACGGCCAGGAGGCCGCCAAGCTCCAAAAGGAGCTCGACGAGCTCAGGCAGCGGATGGCCAACCAGAAGCCCGCTCGTCAATAACCGCGCCACTCGAGAAACCCGGTCCCGAGGAGCCGTCCGCGACCTGCCCCGTTGAAGCAACAAGCGCAGTTCCGCGCCTTCGCAAAAATCAACCTTGGTCTTCGCATCCTCGGCCGCCGTCCCGACGGCTATCACGAAATCCGGACGGTCTATCAGACGGTGGGCATCTACGACCGCCTTTTGGTCGAGCTTCAACCGAGCGGCGGAGGGATCGAGGTTGCCTGTGACGACCCCCAAGTTCCAAGCGGGCGAGGAAACCTCGTTTACCAGATCGCGTCGCGTTGGAAGCGAGCGCGAAAATTCCCAGGCACCATCCGCATCCGGATTGAGAAGAGAATCCCCGCGGGTGCGGGACTGGGCGGTGGCTCGAGCGACGCCGCGGTCGCGCTCATCGCTCTGGAGCGCATGACAGGGGATCGGATGAATCCGCGGACGCGGTTTCGCATCGCTGTCGAGACCGGTTCGGACGTGCCATTTTTCCTTTGGGGCGGGCGCGCGCTCGGCCTCGGCCGTGGCGAGGAGGTCTATCCCCTCGCCGACTTCGGCCGCCACCCCTGCCTGGTAGTTTTCCCGGGGCAATCGGTTTCAACGGCAGAGGCCTATCGGGAGGCAGGGCGACGGTTGACAAAAAACCGCGGAAGCTCTAGGATGAATTTCTTTGGCGCGTGGCCACATCTTTCCCCGGAAATTTCGGGGCCGGCCGAAAATGACTTTGAAGCGGTCATTTTCGCGAGGTGGCCGGAGCTGGCGAGCGAGAAACGCCGGCTCATCCGGGCCGGAGCCAAGGTCGCCTCTTTGACGGGGAGCGGCTCTGCCGTTTTCGCCCTCTTCGATTCCGACCGGAAACTCCGTCGCGCCACGAAGCTCATCCCCCTAGGATGGAAAGTGTTTCTCACGTTCACCGTTTCGCGGAACGAGTATCAGCAGCGGCTGTTTGAAGAGTGACGCCGGGCGGAGAATCCTGGCCGCTCGATTCCCGGGGAGAGGCGCGGGTGTCCTTGGGAGGTCGTCCAGTGGTAGGACACATGCCTTTGGAGCATGGAACTCTGGTTCGAATCCAGGCCTCCCAGCCAAGCTTTGGCTCGACTTTCGAAGCGTGAGGTTTCGACGATGGGAAACTCGAACCGGCACATGCTCAAGATCTTCTCGGGCAATGCGCATCCCGCGCTGGCGGAAGAAATCTGCTCATACCTCGGAGTGCCGCTCGGAAAGGCCCAGGTGGACCGCTTTCCCGACGGCGAAGTGAGATTGCAAATCGGCGAAAACGTGCGCGGCGCGGACGTCTTTGTCGTCCAGTCGACCTCGACGCCCGTGAATGAGAATCTGATGGAACTGCTGATTATGTTGGACGCCTTTCGCCGAGCCTCCGCGCAACGCATCACCGCGGTCATGCCCTACTACGGCTATGCGCGCCAGGACCGGAAAGACCGGCCGCGCGTGCCGATATCGTCGAAGCTGGTCGCGGACCTTCTGACCTCGGCGGGAGCGAACCGCATTCTGGCGCTCGACCTGCACGCCAGCCAGATTCAGGGCTATTTCAACATCCCCGTGGACCACCTCTACGCAACGCCGGTGACGGTGGATTATTTCCGGCGGCTGAAGCTCAAAAACCTGGTCGTGGTCTCGCCCGACCCGGGCGGTGTCGAGCGGGCGCGCGCCTTCGCCAAGAAACTGAGCGTGCCTCTGGCCATCATTGACAAGCGGCGCGAAAACCCCGACGTTGTCGAGGTCATGAACGTCATCGGCGAAGTGGCGGGGAAGACCTGCCTGATCGTGGACGACATGATTGATACCGGGGGAACGCTGGTGGGAGGCGCGCAGGCCCTGCTCGACAAGGGCGCCGTTCACGTCTACGCCTGCGCGACGCACGGCGTGTTCGCCTCCGGCGCCATCCAAAAAATTTGCGACGCCCCCATGGAACAGGCGGTGGTCACCAATTCCATTCCGCTTTCGCCTGCGGGGCAGAAGTGCGGCAAGATTAGGGTGCTGAGCGTTGCGAAGCTGCTCGGGAGCGCTATCCGCTCGATTCACGAGGAAACATCGGTCAGCAAGCTGTTTATTTAGGAGGGGGCCAAAAAGCTCTGAGCCTTCTCATCCTGATCCCGCAGTCGCGTGAGAAGGAGCTTAGCGGGCAAGCCGATGCCCGGCCGAGGTGAGGGGAGCAGGGATTTATGACTGAAGCAATGAACGTCCAAGCCGAGCCGCGGGAGGAATTCGGAAAGAATGCTTCCCGGCGGATGCGGCGCGCCGGGCGCGTTCCGGCCATTCTTTACGGCGACCATGGGCTGGCCATTCCCATCGCGGTGGACCCGCGCGCCATCCAAACGGTCCTCGCCTCGGAGTCTGGCCATAACGCCATCTTTTCGCTCGAAATCAAGGGCAAGGCCCCCGCGCGCGTCATGCTGCGCGAGTGGCAGGTGGATCCAGTGCATGGCGAACTGCTCCACGTAGACATAGTGCGAGTCGCCCGCGAAACAAAACTCCGGCTGAAGGTCCCCATCCACGTGACCGGCGAGGCGAAGGGCGTCAAGGTGCAGGGCGGGGTCTTCGAATTCGTCCTGCGTGAGATCGAGATCGAATGTCTTCCCGACGACATTCCCGAGCACTTGTCCGTGGATGTAACCGAACTGACCATTGGGAAGAATCTGCGCGTCGCGGACCTCGCGCTCGGGGAGAAGGTGAAGATCTTGACCGACCCGGCTAGCGTGGTGGCCCACGTGGTGACGCTCAAGGCCGAGGAAGAGAAGCCGGCCGCGGAAGTCGCCGAGGCGGCGACGGTCGAGCCGGAGGTCATCAAGAAGGGCAAAGTCGTCTCCGAGGAAGAAGCGGCCGCCGCAGAGGGTGCCGAGCCGAAGCCCGAGACGAAGAAGGAAGCGCGCAAAGAGGGCAGAAAGGAGTCCTGAGAGCGCTGGACTCTGGACAGGCTCGACTGCCACTTGCCTCCGCCGGCGGGTAAGCAAGTCCGTGAGGGGCGTGCGGCGTGAAACTCATCGTGGGCCTCGGCAACCCCGGATATCAGTACCACCTGACGCCGCACAACCTGGGGTTCATGGCGGCGGATCGGCTGGCGGAAGATTCGGGCGTCAAGTTTTCAGCGCGCGAATCGCAGGCCGCGACCGCGGTGACCCAGATCGCAGGCGTGCCGGCGTTGCTGGCGAAGCCCGAAACGTTCATGAACTTGAGCGGTCTCGCCGTGGCGCGGCTCCTCGAGCGGCACGGTCTCGAGGCCGAAGACTTGATCGTGCTGGTAGATGAAGTGGAGTTGGCGCTGGGTTCGATCCGCATTCGCGCGCGCGGCAGCGCCGGCGGGCACAACGGGTTGAAGTCCATTATCGGCGCGCTCGGCACGGACAGTTTCGCGCGCGTCCGCTTGGGCGTGGGGCCCGAGCACCCAATCGAGGACCGGGTGTCGTACCTGCTTTCGCCCTTCCGCAATCGGGACCTCGAAACCGTGGCGGAGATGATCGCGCGGGGTGCGGAGGCCGTGCGCGTCATCTTGGCCGAAGGCATTCAAAAGGCGATGAACCGCTTCAACCGGCGCGTTCGACCGCCCGAAACGTGAGGGAATATGCGTAGATATGAAGTGATTTTCATCATCCGGCCGGACGCGGGTGAAGAGGAAACCGCAAAAATCATCACGCAGATGGAAGGAGTGGTGACGGGAGCGGGCGGAAAGATCGAGAAGGTTGAGCGCGTGGGCCGCCGACGCCTGGCCTACCGCGTCAGCAGATACTGGGAAGGGTTTTACGTGCTGTTCGCATTCGAAGGGACGGGCGACACCGTGAAGGAGTTTGAGCGACGCCTCAAGGTTGCCGACCCCGTGATCAAATTCCTGTCCGTGCGCGTGGATGAAGACCAGAAGCGCGCCGCGAAATTCAAAGCCTTCCGCGCCAAACAGGAGGCGCGCCGGCCGAAGTCCCGGCCCCCCGCCCCGCCCCCGGCTCCCGCGGCCGCGCCCGCCACCCCGGAAGCCACTCAAGGATAAAGGAGCTGAAACCAAATGCCCGAACGCAAATCATCCGGCCGATCTCAAGAACGCTCCGGGAGGCGCGAAGGGCCAGGCGGCCCCGGCCGCAAGCAATATTTCCGGCGCAAGAAAGTTTGCAAATTTTGCACCGAAAAAATCGACGTCATCGATTTCAAGGACACTCGCCTGCTCGGCCAGTTCGTCTCCGAGCGCGGGAAAATTCTTCCCCGCAGGCTGACGGGGACGTGCTCGCCCCACCAGCACGTGCTGACGGCGGCCATCAAACGCGCCCGCAACATCGCCCTCCTGCCCTTCGCGCTGGAGAGCTGATCGGGGCGCCAAGCCGCGCGGGCGAAGGCGCCGATTCTCGAGGAGGGACGTCCATGGAAATTATTCTATTGAAAGATTTCGAATCACTCGGGACTCGCGGCCAGATCGTGAACGTGGCCGACGGCTACGGCCGCAATTACCTGCTGCCGAAAAAACTGGCGGTCGCCGCCACGCCCGAGAACCGCAAGTGGGTGAAGCAGCTCCGCACGCGCTTCTTGAAAGAAGAGGCGAAAGAGAAGGCCGATGCGGAAGAGTTGGCGAAAATCTTGCAAGGCGCGTCGGTGGGCTTTACGCGCAAGTCGGGCGAGCAGGGAACGCTCTTCGGCTCGGTCACCTCGCTCGACATCGCCGAAGCGCTCGCCGCCCAGGGCTTTAAGATCGACAGGCGCAAGATTCATCTCGACGCGCCGCTCAAAGTGCTCGGCGAATACGACGTCGCCGTCAAACTCCATCACGACGTAACTTCGACCGTCAAGGTTAAGATCGCAGCCGAAGGCGAGCCCGCGGCGGCCGCCCCAGCCCCCGACGAAGCGAAGCCCGGCGAGCCGAGCGCGTCTTAAGAGTTCGGGGTTCCGGGTTCGGCGCTTACAACATCCTGACTCCGAACTGAGAAACTCCGAACTCACAACCGGGCGTCTGCCGCCGACTGAAACTGTTATAATCTTGCTGCAAGAAATTAACTGAAATTGCCTCCCATGCCTTCCGCCCTCGAAAGCGTTCGCAGTCTTCCGCAAAGCCTGGAGGCCGAACGCGCGGTGCTCGGCTCCGTTCTCCTCGATAACAGCGCGCTCTATGTCGCGCTCGAGATGATCGGCAAGGACGACTTTTTCTCGGAAAACCACCGCATCGCTTTCGAGAGGATGCTGGGGCTCGCCGAGAATAACCGCACCGTGGACCTGGTCACACTTTCCGAGGAGCTTTCCAAGGAAGGCTTGATGGAGAAGGCCGGCGGCGCCGCCTACCTGGCCTCGCTCACTGACGGCGTGCCGCTCGGGACAACCGCCAGCGTGAACGAATACGCGCGCATCATCAAAGAGAAGTCCATCATCCGCCGGCTGATCAACGCTTCGAACAACGTCATCACGCGGTGCCTGGAAGGCACGGACGACCCCCAGACGCTCATTGACCTTGCGCAAAGCCAGGTCTTCGAGATTGCGGAAGAGAAAGTCGTCTCCGGGTTCCTGGGCGTCAACGACATCGTCAAGACGAGCTTCGGCACAATCGAGAAGTTGCTGGAGCGCGGGGGCCTGGCGACCGGCGTCGAGACGGGCTTCGTCGAACTCGACCGCTTAACTTCGGGCCTTCAGCCAAGTGAATTGATTGTGGTGGCAGCGCGCCCCTCGCTCGGGAAAACCGCTCTGGCCCTCAACATCGCCACCCACGCGGCGACCCGGCTCGGAAAATCCGTCGGCATGTTCTCGCTCGAAATGAGCAAGGAATCGCTGGTTATCCGCATGCTTTGCTCGGAGGCGAGCATCGACAGCCATCGCTTCCGCGGCGGTTTCCTCGACCATGCGAAGGACTGGCCTCGCATCACTCGCGCGCTCGGCCGCCTCGCCCAGGCGCCGCTCTATATCGAGGACACCCCCGCCTTGAGCATCATGCAGCTCCGCGCCAAGGCGCGGCGGCTCAAAGCGGAAAAGGGCCTGGACCTCCTGATCGTGGACTACCTCCAGCTCGTCACCGGCCACGGGCGTTTCGAAAACCGCACCCAGGAAGTCAGTTACATCTCGCGGGGCCTGAAGAGCATCGCCAAAGAGTTGAAAGTGCCGGTCCTGGCGCTTTCGCAATTGAGCCGCGCGCCCGAGCAGCGTCCGGGCCAGCGCCCCCAACTCTCCGACCTCCGTGAGTCGGGTTCCATCGAGCAGGACGCCGACGTGGTCGTCTTCATCTACCGCGACCGGCGGACGAAAGAAGACGAGGAATTTCAGGAAGAGCCGGGAGTCGAGACCAAACTCATTATCGGCAAGCAACGCAACGGCCCCACGGGCGAAGTGCCCGTAGTCTTCCTGAAACCCTTCGCCCGGTTCGAAAACCTGACGCCCAACGCGACGTAAATCCCGAAGCATTGCGCAGCCCGCTCGCAGCGGCGCCGGGACCCGCGCCGATCGACACTTTGTGAATACCACCCCCGAAAAACTTCTCCGGCCGACCTGGGTGGAAGTCTCACTCCCCAAACTCCGCCGCAACGCCCAGCGCGTTTGCGAGCTGGCCGGAAAGAGAAAAGTGATGGCCGTGGTCAAGGCGGACGCCTACGGCCACGGCGCGGTGCCGGTGGCGAAAGCACTGGCCGCCTCCGGTGTGGACTGGTTCGGCGTGGCCACGGTTGAGGAGGCGGTGGAGCTGCGCCGCGCCCGGATCGAGCAGCCGATCCTGCTCCTCGGCGGACTCTACATGAGCGACCCCGCCGACCTGGTCGAGCACCGGCTCACACCGTCGGTTTCTTCCACCGCGCGCCTTGACACTTACGCCGAGTGCGCGCGCCGCTTCGGCAAGCCCATCGAGTTCCACTTGAAGATTGACACGGGAATGGGGCGGCTGGGGCTGCCGCCCGACCGACTCCGCGCCTTTGTCGAACACTATCGCGAGCTCAAAGGGCTCGAACTCGCCGGCCTGCTGACGCACCTGGCTTCGGCTGAGGACCGGGTGGGGACGCAAACCGTGAATCAGCTCCAGCGGTTCGCGCGCTCGCGTCGCGCGCTCGGCTCGATGGGCGTCGAGCCCCGCTGGATTCACGTCTCGAACAGCGCCGCGCTCCTCACCGGCCGCAAACCCATCTCCGAAAACCTGGTCCGGATCGGGGCCCTCTACTACGGATATTGCCTGCCGATCGCCGAGGCGCGCGACCGCCGCCCCGCTCGGCCGGCGCCGGCGTTCGAGCCCGTCCTCAGTTTCAAGTCGCGCGTCGTTTATTTGAAGGACGTTCCGCGCGACACCCCGCTTGGCTACTCGGCGGCGTTCCACGCGCGCCGGCGCTCCCGCATCGCCACGGTGCCGGTCGGCTACGCCGACGGCCTCAGCCGCGCGCTTTCGAACCGAGGGCGGGCGCTCGTCCGCGGCCGCTCCGCCTCGATTGTCGGGAACATCAGCATGGACCTGACCCTGCTCGACGTCACAGATATCCCCGGCGTCGCCGTCGGCGACGAGGTCGTCCTCATCGGCGCCGCCGGCGTTGAATCCATCACCGCGCTCGAAATCGCCCGCGAAATCGGCACCGTGCCCTACGAAGTGCTCTGCTCCATCGGCAAACGCGTGCCGAGAATTTACGTAGATTGAGCCCCTCGGCGAAAGGCCCGCCCAACGATCCAACCGAGCAAGGAGAGGAAGGCCGCGTTGACGGGGCACACGAAAATAAACGTCCCCACGCCTGGGTGAGCGTCGAACACACAGAGGAAGCAGACGACAGGAGGCAGTAGGTCAACACCGGCCTGGCCCAGCGATGGGGATAGCCCGTACCAGCAGAGGGGGAGGAGGTAGCCGACTGCGGCAAAATAAAAGACAAATCGCCTCACCAACCTGCGGCCGCCGGGGTCCTGGAACGCGCCGGGTAACCGTCGGACGGCCCGCTGTAGGACGAGTCCGATTAATGCGTAAGCGGCAGCGCACCACGGAACTACAATAAGGCGCTCATCCGACAACCTAAAACTCAATCTTTCGATTGCCAGGGGCACAACGAGCGCCGCAAACAGTCCAGGGATTGGCCCCGGACGCGAAAAAAGTCTCATCGCCGCGTACCCGAACCCACCGCTTGCCCAAACGCCGAAAATCGCTCCTATGATTGGAGGGAGGAAGAAGGTGATGCGTTTGACCACGACGTGCCTCGTGCGTCCGTTTAAGCTATTTCCCTTTTTGAAGTAGACAGTTCCCAATCACCCACCGCTCCCGTGAATATACTCCAATCGGATTCTCAAGAGAAGCATTCCGGAAAGACTTTGCGATAAATCGCCATGCCGAGCGCCGCGTGGATGCCGAGTGTGTCGAGGGCGGAGATTTCTTCATCCGTCGTAATGCCGCCCGCGGCCGTGATGGTGTGGCGCGTCGCCGTGCGCAGTTCGCGGAACCACTCGAGGTTTGTCCCCTCGAGTTTCCCTTCCGCGTCAATATAAGTCGCGAGGAATTCCGAACAATAAGGTTCGAGCTCCCGGCGCGTTCGACCGTGCGGATCCCGCCACCGACGCGGCATGGCTTGCGCGCGGCGAGTTCGCGCACCACGTCAGGCTGGCCGGCGCGGCCCAACGCTGCGTCGAGGTCAATGACCTGAATCTCCGGGTAGCTTGAGAATTTTTCGAGCACGGCGATGGGGTCCGGCAATGCCAGAACTTTGCGGTCCTCGCGGCCTCCCACGAGCTGCACCACCTTCCGGCCCATCAAATCAATGCAAGGGATGACCATAGCAAAGAGGTCCAAAGTCGAAGGTCAAAAGTTGAAGGTTAAAGGATGAAGGATGAAGTGCGAAGGGTAAAGGCTGAAGGATGAAGGCTGAACGATGAAGCAGAGGACCTTTTGACTTTTAACCTTCGACCTTTAACCTTTACCCTTCAGACTTTATCCTTCAGCCTTTACACTTAAACCTTCCTCCAGTGAATACCCGCCTGAAATCCTCACGGTCACGCCTTGCTCGCGCAAGAACTCTTTAAGGCCGCTAATCGAGTGGCTGCCAAAATGGAAGACCGAGGCCGCCAGCGCCGCGTCGGCCCGGCCGGAGAGGAAAACTTCCGCAAAGTGTTTGAGCGAGCCCGCACCGCCCGAAGCGATGACGGGAATATGCACGCGCTCGGAGACGGCGCGCGTCAATTCGCAGTCGAAGCCTTCGCGCCTGCCGTCGCAGTCCATCGAGGTGAGCAGGATTTCGCCGGCGCCGAGCGACTCGACCCGCAGCGCCCACTCTACCGCGTCGAGGCCGGTTTGGCGCGTCCCGCCGTAAGTCGCCACCTCCCACTTCAAGTTATCAATCCGCCGCGCGTCCACGGCCACCACAATCGCCTGACAGCCGTAATGCGCCGCGAGCTCTCGAACCAATGCCGGCGACTCGACGGCCGCCGTGTTGACGGCCACCTTGTCGGCGCCGGCAGCCAGCAGCCGCCGGGCGTCTACGAGCGAGCGCACACCGCCGCCGACCGTGAGCGGAATGAAGAGCCTCTCCGCCACGCGGTGGACAGTGTCCATCAGCGTCCCGCGGCTTTCGCGGGAGGCGGAAATGTCGAGCATCACAAGCTCGTCCGCGCCTTCGCGGTTGTAGGCTTCCGCAAGCTCCCCTGGGTCGCCCGCGTCGCGCAGGTTCACGAACTCGACCCCTTTGACCACGCGGCCGTCCTTGCAGTCCAAACACGGAATGATTCTTTTCGCGAACATCGGAATCTTTAATTCCCGGTTCTGGGGGCTTCGGGTCACAAGGTTAAAGGGTAAAGGCTGAAGGATGAAGTCTGAAGGGTGAAACAGCAAACCTTTGGACTTTTAACCTTCAACCTTTAACCTTTAGCCTTCACGCTTCATCCTTCACCCTTTCGCGTTTAGCACGCTTCGAGGAAGTTCCTTAGCACTCGCAGCCCTACTTCACCTGACTTTTCGGGATGAAACTGCACCGCCGCCATCGCGCCGGACTCGACCGCGGCGGCGAAGGTTTGGCCGTATTCTGTAAGGGCGGAACTTTCATCCGTGACTGGGCCGTAATAGGAATGGCAATAATAAACAAAGCTACCGTCGGGGACGCCCTCGAGCAGCTTCGAGCTCGACCGAACTTCCAACTGACTCCACCCCACGTGAGGCACTTTAAAGACCCCGTCGAAGCGGCGCACCGTGCCGCGCAACCGGCCAACCCCCGCCACTCCCGGAGCTTCTTCGCTTGCCTCGTAGAGCGCCTGGAGGCCGAGACAGATGCCGAGATACGGCTTGCCTTGCTTCAACCATTCCCGGAGCGGCTCAGCCAAGCCGCGCTCTGCCAGCGCGCCCATCATGGCGGCGAAGTGCCCCTGCCCAGGCAGGATCAGGCGCGTCGCGCGCGCCAGTAACTCCGGCCGGTCAACCCGCTCGGCGGGGTAGCCCAAGTAACCGAGAGCCTTCAAGACCGAGCCCACGTTTCCGGCGCCGTAATCGAGGAGCGCGATCACAAGAGCCCCTTCGTCGAAGGCAATTGCCGCTTGAGGCGCGCACTCCGCGAGCAGGCGTAGGTAAGCGCGCGCGCAAAAGCCTTGAAGAGTGCTTCCACGCCGTGATGGCTCGAGCGGCCCCAAAGCAATTTCAAGTGCAGGTTCGCGCGGGCGCTCGAGGCAAATCCCTGGAAAAAATCTTCGACGAGCTCCGACTCGAGGTCGCCGACGCGCCGGGCGCGGATGGGCGCTTTCATGACCAGGCACGGCCGCCCGCCGAAGTCTACGGCGGCCACCGCCAGGGTCTCATCCATGGGCATGATGAAATATCCGGCGCGGTTGATGCCGCGTTTCGAGCCCAGCGCCTT
>QHZN01000151.1 GCA_003225365.1 Acidobacteriota bacterium | reverse complement strand
TCAGAGTACGCGCTATCACAGAATAATCAGAATGTTATCAAATATTTATCTCTCTCCCACTCGCCGACGCTCTGGTGATATTCGCGCCACTCTTCCACTTTCACCGCGATGTAGTAGGAGACGAAATCAGATCCCAGCGCTTCCCTGATGACGGTGTCTTTCTCCAGACAATCCAGTGCTTCGCGCAGCGTGGTCGGCAGAAAGTTGATGCCGCGGCGAGCGAGTTCAGTTTCGGAAGCTTCGTACAAGTTCGCAGTATTTGCTACGCCTGGGTCCATCTTGTTTTCTATGCCGTGGAGTCCGGCGCCAAGAATTGCCGCGGACGCAAGATAGGGATTCGAGGCGCCATCGACCACGCGATTCTCAATTCGCCCCGGAGCGGGAATGCGAATCATCTGCGTGCGATTCGATGGGCCATAAGTTACATAGACCGGCGCCCAAGTTGCGCCGGAGCGGGTAGCTCCGCGCACCAGCCGCTTGTAACTATTCACCAGGGGTGCGGTGATGGCGGAGAGGCCACGAGCATGATGTAGAACTCCCCCCATGAACCAGCGCGCCAATTGCGATAGACCGTAATCCGCCTTCTCATCCAGGAAAAGATTCCGGCCGCTCTCTGCGTCCGCCAAACTCAGGTGGTAGTGACCGCCATTGCCAGTGAGATGGCCAAACGGTTTCGGCATGAAGGTGGCCAACAGACCGTGCTGCTCGGCCACGGCGCGCACCATCCATTTGAAGAACGTATGGCGGTCGGCAGTGGTCATGGCATCCGAGTAGAGCCAGTTGATTTCGAACTGGCAATTGGCGTCTTCATGATCGTTGGCGTACGGGCTCCAACCCAGCTCCTGCATGTAGCGGATCAGGGTGGTCATCATGTCGAGGTTGTGGTAGAGGGCTCGCAGGTCGTAGCAGGGCTTCCCAGCGTTATCGAGGGGATCCCATGGAACGTACTGTCCACCTTCATTCTTCTTGAGCAGCATGAACTCCGCTTCTACGCCCACGTTGAAAACATACCCCGTCTGGCGAAGGCGTTCGAGCTGGCGAGTCAGAATGGTGCGAGGACAATAGGGCCACGGCTGCCCGTTCACGTGCAGATTGCCGATCACCCAAGCGAGATTCTTGCGCCAGGGCAGAATTGTCAGCGAACTGAAATCGGGAATGCTCACAATATCCGGGTCGTGCGGACCTTGGTTCAGATCGCCGGCGGCAAAGCCCGCGAAGCCTGCACCTTCCCGCTTCATCTCTTCCACGTGGGTTGCGGGCACCACCTTGGCTTTGGGCGCTCCGCTTAACTCGACGAAGGAGCACAGGTAGAATTCAATACCTTTTCCGTCGCCTACAGATTTGACCTGATCAGCCATTCGCTTCTCCTTTAAGTTTGATGAGCGCCCCCAAGGAAATTAGAAGTTAGAAATCAGAAGTCTAAGTCGACACCGCCGCTGCAGCCTTCTCGCCAACTAGTTGTCCTGTTGTGAAGCGCGCTGGAGAGAAAGGCGCGATCAGGTTCGGGGTCTTGCCAGTGGCAATAAGTTCGGCGACGCATTTCCCCGCGATCGGAGCCGTCTTGAAACCATAAGTTCCCCAGCCAACATCCATGTAGAAATTTTCCACCTCCGGCGCCACGCCGATGATGGGAGCGAAATCCGGCGTCATATCGCACACACCCGCCCACTGCCGCAGAACGCGCAGGCCGTGCAATTGCGGAAAGAGTTCCAAAGTATAAGTTGCCATTTGCTCGAGCGTGGGGAGAGTTCCCTTCATGCTGTAAGACTGATAAGGATCAATCTCCGCGCCGATCACGAGTTCTCCTTTGTCGGTCTGGTTCACGTATACGTGCAGCGTGGCGGAGACGATCACCTTGTCGAGGAACGGCTTCAACGGTTCAGTGACACATGCCTGAAGAGGATGACTCACGATTTGCAGCGGCAGGCGGGCCATCTTCGAGACGATGGAAGCCCATCCGGCGGTAGCATTCACCACTGAACCGGCAGCCACCTCGCCTCGATTGGTAAGCACGCTGCGGACCTTGCCCTTTTCAACGCGCATCCCGGTTACCTCGGTGAACGTGTGGATGTCAATGTCCATGCGGTCGCATGCGCGCGCATAGCCCCACACCACCGCGTCGTGGCGGATGATTCCTCCGGGAGGATGATACAGTGCAGCCAGCACGGGGAATCGCGGTCGATTGCTGAGATCCATCGCTGGGACCAGCCGGCGAATTTCGTCGCGAAAAATCATCCGGCTATCCACTCCGAGCACCTGGTTGTTTTCCGCGCGCACGCGCAATCCATTCACTGCTGAATCCGTGTGCGCGAGCGTCAGGTGGCCGCATTGGCTGAACAGCATGTTCCATCCCAGCTCCCGCGAAAGTTCTTCGTAGAGCTTTACGGACGCCTGGTAAAAGGGAATGCCTTCGGGCGTGCGGTAGTTCGAACGAATGATGGCGGTGTTACGCCCGCTGTTGCCGCTGCCCAAGTAGCCCTTCTCGAGCAGCGCCACGCTGCGGATGCCGTGCCGCGAACCCAGGTAGTATGCGGTGGCGAGTCCGTGCACGCCCGCGCCCACGATCACCACGTCGTAGCGCGGCTTCAGATCGCCAGTGCGCCACATTCGTTCTTTTTTGAACAGTCGCAGCATGGCGGCGTTCACACCTTTAGAAATTGCTGGGCCTGCAGTCCAAATGGCGAGAGATGGAATTCGTGGCCCGCGTGCAGCACGGACTCCCACATGCTCTCGCCATATTCCCGGCTCACGAGTAATTGATATGCCGGGATTCCCTGGAGATCTTGTCTCAAGATGATCGCGTGCACGTGGGCCAGGCTCGACTGCCCGCAACTGAGATTCGGCAAGGAGTTCTCGGATAGATTGAGAGACGTCAGCGTGCTTAAGACCTCGCGGCAATGCGGGCCGACTAGCAGAAACTGCGCATAGACGGACGTCACCTCGGTCACATAGACCGGCGGAGGCAAAGCAAGGTCGGCGCCAGCCGTCCGGAGCCCCTGGAAGCGGTCCATCACCTCGCGACGTGATGAAGGGTCACAGGTAACCAAAGCGTGAAGCGGGCCGAGCGCCCACGAAAACGCGCCTTCGCCGAGCGCGAGAGGACTTTTCAGCCCGTATCCTTTCAAATCGAACTTCAGCATCCAACTCACGTCGGCCACGCCAACTGACTCGCGCACCCTTGCAGCCTCGTCTTCCGAATTAGAGAAGCATGCGGGAACCTGCCAGCCGTGGTGTTCAATCAACGACGCTCCGCTATGCTGGTGCGTGTTGAACAAGGCGGTTTGCTTAATGGGTGATTCCTCCCTACATCCGCAGGCGCGCGCCTTCCGGATCATAGAACGCTTGCTGCGTGATGTGCGCGCGAGCCAGGCGGCCGCCGACGCGCACGTCGATCTCCGCCCCTGGGCGCGCCAATTCTGCCGGCACCCAGGCCAAGCCCACCGCTTTGCGATTCACAGGGGAATAACGGGCGCTGGTGACTCGTCCCGCCAATCTGCCGTTCACCAAAATTGCCGCACCATCCTCAGGCAGCGCTTCTTCGTTCATGATGAAGCCCGCGAGAATCTGTTTTAGTTCCTCGCCTGAGAGGCGGCGCAGCGCGGCGCGGCCAATAAAGTCCTCTTTGTCCAACTTGGACACCCAGCCCATGCCCGCCTCGAATGGATTGGTCAGGGCGTCGGTATCGACACCAACGATCACATGTTTCTTTTCGAGGCGCAGCAGACGCTGGGCTTCCACGGCGAACGGCCTGATATCGAATTCGCGGCCCGCGTCGAGCAAAGTTCTCCACAGGTAGGCGCCGGCCTCCGCCGGGAAGTGAATCTCCCAGCCTGTTTCACCCACGAACCCGATGCGCATGAGCAGCGCCTGAACGCCCGCCACTTCCGCGCGCCGGCACGCCATATAGGGAAACGCCTTGGTGTCCAGACCGCAACTCGTCAACTTGGCGAGCACGTCGCGGGCCTTCGGCCCCGCCAGATTCACGGCCGCCACGCCGCCGGTCATGTTGGTGATGTGAACGTCCCAGCCCGTGCCGACCAGCCACCACTCCAACCACTGCTCGACGAATTCGAGGTTTCCTGTGGTAGTGGTAATAAAGTATTGATCGTCGGCCAGCCGGGAGACGGTGCCATCATCGAGCATGATCCCGGCCTCGTCGCAAAGGACCGCGTAGCGCACGCGGTCTGGGCGCAGATCAGACAATCGCCCGGCATAAACCTTATCCAGAAGTTTGCCGCAGTCCCGGCCCTTGAAGTCGAGCTTGCCCAGCGTGCTGACGTCAATCAACCCCACCCGCTCGCGAACGGCGCGATATTCTTCTTCGACGCACGCCTTTTCTTCGGAGTTCGTTTGCGTCTTGTAGAAGCGCGGCCGTTTCCACTCGCCCATGTCCATCCACACCGCGCCCAGTGCATCGTGCTCGTAATGCATGGGCGTGCGCCGGGTGGGATGATGGCGCGCTCCGGCCAGAGCGCCGAGGGTTACCGACGGGTTGGGCGGACGCGAAGTGGTGGTGCCCGTCGCACCCATGCTCCGCTGGGTCTCGTGAGCGCAAACGCTGATGGCAGACAATTGGCACATTCGCCCCTGGCATGGCCCCATCGTCGCAGTGGTGTAGCGCTTCAGGGTTTCGATGTGATCGAAGCCTTCGGCGATGGCATCCTGAAGGTCTTTCGAACTCACATCGGTGCACAGGCAAACGAACGCCCGCTTGCTGGCCATGACTTGCTCGGGAGGTAGTCGTGAAGCGGCGATGAAAGATGCCCCGGTTACATCGCCAACCGCAGCCACGTGTGAAGGTAGATCGACAGAAACAAAAGCTCCCTTGCCGCCATCCCATTCAAGTCGCGCGCCCGCCTGGCTCAGGAGTCCGGCGTCAGGTACGCGATGCGCCACGCCGTGCAGACGAATCAACCGCTGCGCCGCGGTAGACAGCATGATTCCGACTAGATCATTATTCCGAAACAGCAGGGGCGCCTCGTACGCGCCGGTGGCTATCACGACTCGACGCGTGCGCAGGTGAATCAGCCGCTCGGCGGCGTTGGGATGCGGGTTGGGTTCGACGATCCCAAGCAGGTTTCCCTCGTAGAGACCAAAGCAATAACAGCCTTGCAGCACTTCCACGTTGGAAAGCTTCTGAACTTTCCCAATCAAGTCAGCGATAAGTTCGGCAGCCGCAACGCCCGAGTTTCTTGAATAGCGCAGATGCCCGCCAAGCGCCGGCTGGTCATCGATCAGCATTACCTGTTCGCCGCGGCTCCCCAGCTCAACGGCTGTTTGCAAGCCCGCCGGGCCGCCTCCGATTATTGCCGCTTCCGCATGCCGGTAATTGTGTTCGTATTCGCCCCCTTCAGATCCGGCGGGCGGAGGCTCCCCCAGGCCGGCGATCTTGCGAATGTACGGCTCGGCGGCGTGCCACGCACTCGGGTAAGTCATCGTCTTGTAATACCACCCCACGGGCATCAGCCAGTCGAATCGTTGCGCGATGGCCAGCCAATCGTTTTCGAGCGAGGGATAGGCATTCTGGTGCCGCACTCGCATTCCGGCGCGCGCAGGCGTTATGCAGGCGCGCACATTGGGCACGCCGTCCACATTCATCAGGCAGTTAGGACATTTTCCGGACAGGCACAGCAAGCCTCGCGGCCGGTGATATTTGAAGCTGCGCGTAAAAATGCGCTGCCCGGAACGATACAGGGCGGAGGCTACGGTGTCGCCGGCGCGCGCTTCGACCGGCTTGCCGCAAAATTCAAACCTAATCGTCTCGGAGCGTTCGTCCACGCTCACCTTTCAGGGAAAAGTGTTTCGAGAACTTCGTTGGTGATGGTGTTTCTCGCCGCAATCATCCACTGACGACAGCCCGATCGGTGATACCACCATTCCTTCTGCACTCCGGCGACATTCGCCTTGGTGTAGGTGTAATCGACCCAGGCTGCTTCCGGCGCGTCCGGCGCGGGGCGCTGCTTCACCTCACCGCCAAAGCGGAATTCGTAGACGCTGCGATCGCCGCAATGGGGGCAACGTAATAAGAATGACACCGAGGGCGCCTTTTCTGGAGTTGTGCAGTTTGTTGTAGAGGCGCTCTATGAGCGCCGAACGTGCCGACGAATCAAAGACGGCGGTCACAGACCGCCGCTACAACAGGCCAAACTGATCCCCCAACGCCTTTTCTTAAATTCCGAAAATCTTTCGTGTCCCACTAAGGGGAATTCCACAGATGGCAGAAGCTTCGAGCGACAGAGCGGCCATGTCCTCCGGTTCGAGATCGTGCACGTCCGACTTGCCGCAAGCGCGTGCCAGCATCTGAACCTCCAGAGTCATTACGCGGAGGAAACTGGCGATACGCTCGGCAGCCTGATCGATGTCCAGGCGCTGCATCAACTCCGGATCCTGCGTGGTAACGCCCACGGGGCAGCGACCAGTATGGCAATGGTGGCAGAAACCGGGTTCGGTACCGAGCTTCTGATAGTCGTCAACGTACAGCGCCTTGTTGCAGTTCAGGGCAATCAGCGCCGCGGTGCCAATGTAGACCGCGTCGGCGCCCAGAGCCATGGCCTTGGCCGCGTCCACTCCGTCGCGAATGCCGCCGGCGATAATCAGTTGCACCTCGCCATAGAGCCCGCAGTCCTCAAGGGCCGCCCGCGCCTCGCATACTGCCGCCAGAGTCGGGATGCCGGTGTGCTCCTGGAGAATCGCGGGAGAAGCCCCGGTACCACCTTCCATGCCATCCACCACGATGACATCCGCCCCGGCTTTGGCCGCGAGCTTCACATCATCAAAAACCCGGCTGGCTCCCATCTTTACGAAGATCGGCACCTGATAGTCAGTCGCTTCGCGCAGCTCCTCAATCTTGATGATCATGTCGTCCGGCCCCAGGAAATCGGGATGCCGCGCCGGGCTGCGCTGGTCCACGCCCACCGGCAGATCGCGCTGCCTGGCGATAGTGTCAGAAACTTTCGAGCCGAGCAGCAAGCCGCCCGTGCCGGGCTTGGCGCCCTGACCAATGGTCAACTCGATGGCGTCGGCCCGCCTCATGTCATGAACGTTGATCCCGTAGCGCGAGGGCAACACTTCGTAGATAAGCGTCTTGCTGTTCTCCCGCTCTGCCTGCAACATGCCGCCGTCACCCGTTGTGTTGGAAGAGCCCACCGCCGACGCGCCTCGCGCCAAGGCCACTTTGGCATTGTAGGAAAGCGCCCCCCAACTCATACCGGTAATCATCACCGGAATATCGAGCCTGATCGGCTTGCTCGCATGCCGCTTTCCCAGCACCGTTGCGGTGGAGCACTTTTCCCGGTAGCCCTCGAGCGGGATCCGAGTCAGCGAGCAAGGAAGAAACGTCAGATCGTCGAAGGTCGCCCATCGCCGCTGGCGCAGCGTGCCGAAGCCACGGATCCGGTACAGACCCGTTTCCGCCTTGGTCTGGATATCTTCGATCACTGCGGGCTGGAAGATACCGCTCGGCTGCAGCGTCCGGCCCTGGCGTTGGAGTTCGTCAGACATCGATCAGAGTGCCTCCTGCCAGGTTTTCCATTCTCGCTTGTCAAAGTTCCATAGCTTTCGGCCCGAGACAATCTTCTTAAAGTCGCGGCCCGCAGGTTTGCTTTTGCGGAGGTCCGGCGGAAGGTGATGTGCAAGCGTCGAGTCGAGAAACTCGGCATCGCTTCCGCTCGGCTGCTCCACTACCGCGTCAGTGCCCAATTCAGAGATTCGCCCGCCTACGAAGCAAACCGTTTCGTACATCGAATCGGCAAACGCTTCGCCCGCATTGCCACAGACGATGATGGTTCCTTTCTGTCCCATGAAGCCGGCCATGTAGCCGCAGTTGCCGGCCACGAGCACGGTCCCGCCCTTCATCGATACGCCAAGACGCGCCGCTGCATCTTGTTGGATGACCACGGTTCCTCCACGGATGGCGGCCGCCGCCCCGTTGCCCGCGCTGCCGCGCACCACCACTTGGCCGTTCATCATGGATTCCGCCAGGCCCCATCCGGCGCTGCCGGCAATCTCGAAATTGGGGCCGTCAATCAAACCGCCACAGTAATAACCGACGCTCCCGTCCAGCCGAATGGTGACCCGTTCGAGGATGGCCACGCCCAGGTTGTGCCGGGCGCCAGGATTGCGCACCAGAATCTCGGTGGCTCCTTTTTTGATCTGTTGCTTGATTTCAGCGTTGATTTCCTGCGTGGAGCGACCCTCGCAGTTTACCTCTCCCATACTCTGACCTCTTTGACTTCAGCTTCTCGGACCTGATAGTCGCCGGGCAGCGCGGATCGAATCGCGATTTCTTCATTCGCCACCGCGACGAAACCATCGGTCTCGGCCCAAAGCAGCGGCTTGAGCGCGAAGGGATCTTTGACGAAACCGAATTGGGTGGACGTGGCTACCAGGGAACTGAACGAGCCATCGAGGTCGCGCAACATGGCGTGCAGCGATTCTTTCATACTGCGGCCTTTGCTGAGTTCGTCGCTAAGATAAATCGCCACGACCTCCGAGTCGTTCTCTGTGTAGAAACGGACGCCGCGCTGCTGATAGAGTCGCCGAAGTTTGTGGTAGTTCGTGATGTGTCCGTTGTGAACGATCGCCAAATCCGGGCGACCGTGGCTCCAAAACGGTTGCGAGTGGCTGAGGTCCACACGAGACTCGGTTGAGAGCCGGGTGTGTCCCAGGCCGTGGGTGCCGCAAAATTGCGAGATGCCGTAGGTCCGCTCTAGATTGGCCGGTGAGCCCACTTGCTTGACGATCTCCAAGTTCCGGCCGACGCTCACCACCTCCAGTTCTTTATCCGAGCTTTCGATAGCGGCGATCAAATTTGTCAAATCAGTTCCTCCATCAACAACGAAGCGCGCGTAAGCGGCCACCGTGGAGAACTCGTGCCCGCCGGCTCCAAGTGATTTCAGCAGACCTAACAGTCGCTCGGCTCTTAAACCGGCTCCTCCGTGATTGCCGAGCTTGACCTTCAGAACGAATCGGTCGTTCGTAGATGGCCCGAACAAAGCGACTCCCGCGGAATCAGGGCCGCGGCAGGCGAGGGCGGTTAGCATCTTCAGGAGGGTCCGCCCTAGCGAGGAGTGTTCATGGTTTTTGGTCTTGTCCAGAAATCCCAAGATCCCGCACATAGGTTGATCCTTGGTTTGCCGGTCGCGTATTCTAATTGTATACTTGGCGTATTACAAGACCAATATGGAGCCCCAATTGACCGGACCCGATCAGCGCGCCAACACCGCCATCTTATTGGTCGATTGTCCCGACCGAAAAGGAATCGTTGCTGCTATCGCCAACTTCCTCCACCATCACGGCGCGAACATTTTGCACGCAGACCAGCATCAGGACAACAAAATGGGCCGGTTCTTTATGCGGGTCGAGTGGGATATGACGGACTTCGACCTGGATCGTGAGATCCTCCGCAAAGAGTTTGCGGCGATTGCGCGGGATTTTCAAATGGAGTGGCGAGCCGAGTATTCTCTCGATCTTCCTGCCATAGTGGTCTTCGTATCCAGCCACTTGCACTGCCTGGTGGACCTTCTGCACCGGTATAAGATGGGCGAGCTGAAATGCAAAATCCCGCTCATCATCAGCAATCATCAAGACGCCCGAGCGCTGGCGGAGTTTTACGGGATTCCCTACCATCAGATCCTGGCGGACCCAATGCATAAGGCGGAGGCGGAGCGTGAGCAACTCGAACTGCTCGATCGCCACGCCATCGAATTGGTTGTCCTGGCCCGCTACATGCAAGTCCTTTCGTTGGATTTTGTGGCGCGCTACCCGCGGCGAATCATCAACGTGCACCATTCTTTCCTGCCGGCCTTCAGCGGCGGGCGCCCGTATCACGCGGCGTTCGAGCGAGGCGTGAAGCTGATCGGCGCCACCAGCCACTACGTCACCGAGACGCTGGATGATGGGCCGATTATTGAGCAGGATATGGTCCGTATTTCGCATCGCGATCAGGTGGAAGATCTCATTGAAAAAGGGCGCGACCTGGAGCGAGTCGTGCTGGCGCGCGCCGTTCGATGGCACCTGGAACATCGCATCCTCTGCTATGGCAACAAGACGGTGGTCTTTGACTGAATGCGAGACGCAGCGGTTTTGGTATAGTTTGTTTTAGCGGCGCTCTATGAGCGCCGAAAGTGGTATCGAATCAAGAACGGTGGTCATAGACCGCCATTACAAAAAGTGAAATTGTACGTCTGCCGACTCAGGAGGAACTCGATGATTGAACTTGCCCGAACCCGACCAAAAACCAGGGCGGAGCAAGAGAGTGAAGTCGAGCGCGTCTACCGCACGATTAAAACCTGGCTCCTCGAAGCGCGGCTTCCACCAGGTGATTTCCTTTCGGAACTCGACTTGGCCACCCGATGCAAAACCAGCCGAACACCGATTCGAGAAGCCTTTAGCCGCCTAGCCCAGGATGGTTGGTTGACCCGGATTCGGCGCAAGGGCTACCTTGTGACCCCGATCTCGATTCGGGATATCGTAGAGCTGTACGAGTACAGAAAAGTTTTGGAGTGTTTTGTCGTGGACAAGGTGGCTCAGTCCTCCAGTCACGAACAGATCGAGGAATTGGCTGCCATCGTCGGGCTCGAAGAGGACCCCGACGCGAAATTGCCGGATATTCTGACGGCGAATAGCAAGTTTCACCTTCGTCTCGCCGAACTTTCCGCCAACCAGCGGGTGGAGAACCAGCTCGCCCTGGTGCTCTGCTACGTTCGGCGGCTCGACACCATCTGCACGCAAAACGTTCCGGGCTGGATCGGGCACCAAGAGATTCTGAGCGCGCTAAGGGCGCATCAGGCCGAGACGGCGAAGCTGGTGATGGCGCGCCACATCGATCTTTCGCGTGACAAAATGCTGCGGCTCTTTGGGGCCTGATGTCGCCGGCTGCCAGGACCTTTAGTATCATGCTGTTTGCGAGTATGCCAAATGCTCGGTTTGCGGTGGGGTGACATCGACCTTGAAAACCTAACAGTCAAGATACAGCGAAGCGTTGCAGACGGCGAAGTCAATGAGACAAAGGCGGAAGCTTCTCAAGCCACGCTGCCTCTTGACCCGGACCTTGCCGAATTGCTCTTGGCGCACAAGGCGCGGTCCATTTACCCAGGTGAGTCTGATTTTGTATTTGCCCGCCCGGATGGAAAACCGCCGTGGCCGGACAGCATAATTGCAGACCACCTGCAGCCGGCGCGAAGCACTGGTCGAATTGGACGAGTGGGACGCAGCCCATCCGCGCCAATTGTTCCCACTTGAATCTTGCATGCTGGACTTCAGACTGAACGACCAGGGAGAAATCGAATTGAAGCATTTTGGAGAGGACACCGAAGAATTGATTCGGGAAATCAGTTACTCGAAACTTCATGCGCAACTGTTGAGCGTGATGCCGATGGACGGCGGTGAGCTCAGCGCGAAAGCCATGGAGTCGATTCGCCAGGCCGTTCAGCACGAACGTGAGCGGTTATGGATGAACCAGCCAACACATCCCCAAGCGGAAACCGAGGTCGGGAAGACTCTGCAATAGCAACTCAGAACGACGGGGCCTGTCGCCGACTATTACGTGCAAGAAATGGCTAATCAGATCTTGCGATCAAAGGATGATAAGGGCGGAAGGCTAAACTAACCTTTTCTGGACATCAGATGATACACCCCTGCCCTGCGGGCAAGTAATCCCAATATTTACCTCATCGCTTAATACACTGTCAGTTATTTTATTACGCGGCCAGATTCCGGTTTGGTCATCTTGGCGCACGCCGACCTGCACGAGTCCGCAACCAATTGAAACCTCCGCAGGAATGGTCAATTAGGCTCTCTCCGGGTCCAAGCGAGTGCCTTTTTAGGTCGAAAATTTTACAGGATTCGCCCTCCGCCAGAGGATTTAATCGTGCTCTGGGGTGCTCAGGGCATAGCGCACTCGACGATCGTTGTTGTTGGTTGGCTGCCGTGGTCACGTTCCGTGGAAATGGTATGGTACCTGACAAGGTATGATAGATTGAGTACTTACTACGGCAGGCCGGGCTCAGGGACAGCGGCAACGCCCGACTTTGGGGAATGGTTGCAGAATTTTCGTAAGCCGATGGGGAAAAGCTGGGGCAGACTGTCAACAGCCATTATCCGCTCTTCCCCGCCACAGCTATAGGCTTGCGTAGGTTCGTGGAAAGAATCGCCCGCCAGAGGTGCGTGATGAAGGGGCTCAGCGATTTTGACCTGCTTACCCTCGCTGACGTCGCCAAGTTGCTGCACTGCTCCAAGGCGCATGTCTGCAAAGCGGTAGCCGGACGTGTCCGCGGTTGTCCGCCAATACCTGCGGTTTCCCTCGGGCGGCGAAAGCTCGTTCACCGTGAGACCTTTGTTTCGTGGATCGAGGCCAACGAACAGCCCGCTTCAGGTGATCTGATATCTGCACCGCCAGTACGGGTTGCCGGTAAACGCGCATAAGGAGAAACCGAATGCGCAAATGCCGGTATCAGAGAGGTTCGGTTAAGAAGCAGCGCGACCGTTGGGTCGCGATGTGGTGGGTTGGTCTCAGGCGTAAAGGCGCGTCATCGGATTGGTCAAGGATATGACCAAATCGGATGCGCGAGCTGTCGTGGATCGAATCGTTACCGAAGCAGCCGCCAAACGCGAACAGAACAGAGTCTGGCGCTTTGGTGAGTTTGTGGCCGAGGTCTATTTTCCTTACTACAGCCGCAAGTGGAAAGATTCGACGAAGGAAAACAACGTGAACAGGGTGTCGGTTCATCTCGTCAGCAAGTTCGGTCGGATGGAGCTTTCGGGTTTCCGGCGCGACGAACTGCGGGACCTGCTGGATTCGAAGGCGCATTCCGGTCTGTCGTTTTCCGTAGTCGATCATCTCCGCTAGGATATGAAGCAGATTTTCGACATGGCCGTCGCCGAGGGCCAAATCGAGCGAAATCCCGCGCTGTTGCTGTTTACGCCAAAGGACGCGGCGAAGCCTGTGCGCCGCGTCATGAACATAAAGGAGGTGCAAAACTGTTTCGCGGCGCTCGACCAGAGAGAACGGTTGATCGCCAAGATCGCGGTCATTGCCGGGATGCGTCCAGGCGAAATATTCGCGCTGACCTGGGGCCGGATGGCCGCGACGTATGCGGACATTCAACAACGAGTATATCGAGGGGCAATCGAGACGCCAAAAACGGGTCAGTCGATTCGCCAAGCGGCCCTGCCGGAGGGCCTGCTCAGGGAAATTGAGGTATGGCGCGAGTTCTCGGTTAAAACCAGCGCCAGTGCCTGGGTGTTCCCGTCCGAAAGAATGACGCCGCTCTCAAAGGACAATTGTTGGCGGCGATCCATGTATCCAAAACTGCAATTGGTGGGTCTGGGCTGGGCGAATTTCCTCGTCATGCGCCGGACGCATGCCACATTGATGAAAGCACTCGGGGTAGATGGGAAACTGGTGGTCGATCAGCTCGGCCATAGCCTTGACGTGAACCAAAACGTGTACACGCAGTCGTCGGTCGAAAGCAGACAAGCGGCGGTCCACCAGCTAGAGAAAACCTTGCTAGTGAGCTGATCGGAGCGCAATCGGAGCACAGAGTGAAGCCGGTTCGTGCAAACTGTAGAAAAGATGGAGCGGGAGACGGGAATCGAACCCGCGACGTCCAGCTTGGGAAGCTGGCATTCTACCGCTGAATTACTCCCGCTACTTAATGCCTCGGCTACTTAGATGAACCCTAATCAATTAATCTTATATAAATATACCTATTAAGTGCCTGCTGTTTATATATTTCCCCACGGGCAGGACCAAAAACAGACAGTATATTACACAGTACCCAGCCTGAGCATGTGGTTCTCGCACCTGACGGAGTATAGCACAAGTGGGTCCCACGCACCCAACGTGTCCGCCAGGCCCCAGCCGCCTTCGAGGAGATCAGGCCCGCACCGGTGCCCCGTCCCCTCTCCTTTGGCTAGCGGTCACCCATCGGAGCCAGGGTTGTCTTCCGCGCACAACTAAGTACTCGCACTTGAAGCGGGCGCCAAGGTACGGAGAACCTGGCACGCGCTCGCCTGCCGGGGCGGCACGGACTCGCGGCACTTGCTTAAGGGATCGAAGGCACGACGCACGCAGGAACAAGAGCCAAGGCGGTGCTATGATCAGCGTATGGTCCCGAAATTAGTGAGGTCGCGATTTCTGGCGGCGGCGCTGGTGGGAGCGTTCGTAGCGCATGTTATTACATTTCGAGCGGCGGCGCTTGCCCCCGCACAGGCTAAAACGCCGGGCGGCGAGGAAACGTTTCACGGACTTGCCGACCAGGCAGGGCGCGCTCAACACCGAGGGCAATCCGAAGAAGCGATCCGGCTCTACCTCGAGGCCGTTCGCATTCGCCCCCAATGGGCCGACGGTTGGCGCAACCTAGGCATTCTGCTCGCCGTCCGCAAAGATTACAAACGCGCCGAAGCCGCTTTCAAAAGTCTTCTTCAAATCGAGCCGAAAAGCGGTTCCGGCTGGGCGCTCCTGGGCCTTTGCGAGTACGAGCAAGGGCGCCTCGAGGCCGCCTACCCGCACCTCGAGCGCGCGCAGTCGCTCCATATCGCCAACGCTGACCTCGACAAAATCGCAACTTTCGACTCCGCCCTGATCCTGATTCAAAAAGGCGAGTTCCCTATGGCGATGTCGCGTCTCGTGCGAGTGGCGCACTTGAGCTCAGATGACATGGATCTCGTCACGGCCTTCGGCCTCGACGCCTTGCGCATGGCGACGACCCCCGACAAGCTCGATCCCACCCTCGCGCCACTGGTCACGCGGGTGGGGCGGATCGAATTCGAGGCCGTGGGCGGCGGCGCACCCGCCGAGCGCACCCTTGGCGCCTTCAAAGAGCTTTTGGAAGAACGTTCGGATGACCCCCGTTTGCATTACGCCTACGCAGACTTTCTACTGACGATCGCCCGTTACGACCAGGGCGTCGAGGAGATGAAGCAAGCGCTCGCGCTCGATCCGCGCGACGTCATGGCGCTGCTCCAGTTGGCGCTGACGTACGCGAAATTGGGAGAGGCGGAACAGGGGCTGCCCTATGCCGAGAAGGCTGTCGAGCTTGCGCCGAAACTCTTCGCCTGCCGTTACGCCCTTGGCTGGACGCTCTATAGACTCGGGAAGACGGACCGCGCCATCGAGGAACTCCAGACGGCAGTCAAGCTTGAGCCTTCGGATTCTCGAGCCCACTACGCGCTCTCGGAAGCCTACATGCACGCGCATCGCAAGGCCGATGCCCTGCGCGAGCGCGAAATCTTCGCCAAGCTAAAGAAGCAACTAGAGCCGGAACCGAGCACTCCCTCGACCCGTGTGCCACAACCCTAGCCCTCGCACACGTGCTGAACTTCGGGGCCCTGATCAAGGTCGGACAAAGCGACCGCGCCATCAAAGAGCTGGAAGAAGCTGTTAAACTTATCCTCCTCAGGCCCCGAAGTCCACTGCGCGCTTTTCGACGCCTACAGCCGAGCCTATCGGAAGTCCGTTGCCCTGCGCGAACGCCAGAAATTAGCGGAGCTTCAGAAAAAAGAGTCGCAGCAGGAAGGCTCCTCGTTATCCCCGTGAAGTGTAGTCGGCGCGTGCGGTCGTCCATATTCACTGCGAGGGCCAAACTCGCCCGACCGTCCCTGCGCACGCCGATTCGTCTCGCCTGCCCAAAACGGGTGCGCTTTTTGGCGCCTTTGCCTTTTTGACCACTTTGTTTGACTATGGTACAATAGCTTGTTTTTGGAGGAGTCATCATGGCAGAAATTGCCATTTCGAAGTTTAAGGCGCAATGCCTCGCTTTGCTGGAACAAGTGCGAAGGACCAAGAAGCCAATCCTTGTGACCCGCTTCGGCAAGCCCGTCGCCGAGGTGGTTCCTCCCCCGCCTTCCGTTCGCGGAGCAAACTGGCTAGGCTCATTGCGTGGCTCGATGGAAATTGTGGGAGACATTGTCTCGCCAGTCATCGAGCAGACGGATTGGGAGGCGCTTCACGAGTGAGGCTACTGCTTGATACTTACATTTGGCTTTGGAGCCTGGGAGAGCCCGTGCGGCTGAGGGCTCGGGTCCGCCGCGAACTCCGAGACCGAACGAACGAGCTTTGGCTCTCTCCCGTGCTCGGCTTGACGCTGGTCACGGGCGACGAGCGTCTGCTGGGGCTTGGCGAGATTAGGACGTTAGCCAACCGGTGAGCTGTAGATGCGATTCGCCGAAATTAATTCCAGCGGCGAGACCCAGCTACAGAAGGAAAAACAAAAACCCTGGCCCACGATTTCTCGGGAGCCAGGGTTTAGGTTTCTTGCGCTCGCCCTCAGGCTAGAAGATGATCTTCAAGCCCAACTGCATGATGCGCGGCCCCCAGGTGCCGTTAACCTGGCCCTGGCCGCCGTTGTAGACGTTGCACGAGCTATCGCCGTTCGGACCCGCATTGGCAGCAGTGGGTGTGCATGCCGCCCCAATTGAAGTTTGGCCGGTCTCATTGCACGGACGACCGAAGGCAGCGCTTCCGTCTTGGTTTGCAGAGCCGTCGCAGCCCGCGTTGATCCCCTTGTATTCCGTGTGGTTGAAGGTGTTAAAAGTCTCCCAGCGGAACTGCAAGGTGGAATGTTCGCCCTTAAACCAAGGGATCGAGAAGTTCTTCAGCAAGGCGAGGTCCGTATTGCCACGGCCAGGCCCCGTCAAAGTGTTGCGGCCCATGTAACCGAACATTCCGGGTTCGTTGTTGGCGGGGAGCTGCGAGAACAGCGGTTGAGTGTACGTGCTCCCGTCAAACCACGTTTTGGTGTTCCCAAAAGTCGGATCGTCAAACACGCCTTTCTTGATCTTCAAGTTGCCAATCGTGTTGCAGCGGACGCCGCCACCCACTCCCGAGCTAAAGCCGCTGATACCGCACCCAATGTTGATCGGTTGACCGGTAAAGAACGTGGTGATGCCGCTGATCTGCCAACCGCCCAAGCCCTGCCTGGTAAAGCGGTTCCCCGAGTTCTTGAAGAACGGCAGGTCGTAGATGTAGTTGAGCGTCAGTATCTGCGTCCGGTTCAGGTCGGAAAGCGACTTCCAACGGCTGAGATGATAGTCGTCGAAGCCGTTCGGGGAAGAGTTGTACGTGCTGGTCGAGTCGTCCATGGTCTTCGACCAAGTGTAGGCCGTCTGGAACGTCAGGCCATAGCCGAAAGTGTGGCGGAAGTTGATCTGGAGTGCGTTGTAGCTCGAAACCGCCGAATTCTCCTTCATGCCAATGCTGGCGTAGCCGCGGAAGGGCTGGAAGAAGACGTTGTTAGTCTCTTGATAAATCATAGCGCCCTGCGCATCATTGCAATTTCCCAAGGAGTCGCAGAACTGCTGGGCCGAAATGACCGTCCCATTCGCATCGCACGTGGCGTCAATGCCGCATCTCGTTCCAGACAGGCCGGCAAGCTGCGGGACGTTGACGGTGGTGCCTTGGCCCACGTACGACAGGCCCAGGCTGGGCTGCGTCAGACTGCGATTGCGAGCCAAATGGCGGCCGAGCATTCCCACGTAGCCAACACTTAGAAGGTTGCTACCGCTGAATTGGTGTTGCATTCCCAGGCTGAACTGCTGCTCGCTGCCCCACGGCTGGCTGTAGGGCCACGCGGTGTAATTAGTCGGGGGAAGCCCGATGGCGGAGGAATACGCGCCGTTTACAAAGACGGGCTGAATGGTCTGGTACCCGTTGACATTCTGGGCGGTTGGGTCGAGCGCCACAGGCGGATTCCCTTCCCCGCCTTCCGCCTGGGCTTCGTTCCCGTTACCCATTTCGTAATAAATACCGTAGCCGCCGCGGACCACCGTCTTGCCGTTGCCCCACGGATCCCAGGCAAAGCCGAACCGCGGCGCCCAGTTCGCACCGTCATTGTTGAGCTGGCAGCCTTTCGGAATGCCATTTGAGCCGCACTCCACCAAACCGTTTCCAAACGCCGTGTACAATGCCCCGGTCCCCTGAACGAGGTTACCGTCCACGTCGTATTGAGCTTCGTTCGCGAGGTTGTAGAGATTGGGCAAGAACCCCGAATCAACGGTGGGCTTCGTCACGTCGTGGATGCGGGTCAGGTAGTAGTAGCGCAGGCCCAGGTTGATGGTCAGGTGGGAATTCACTTTCCAGTCGTCCTGAATGTACGGTTCGAAGTCTTGCTGGTGCCAATGGCCTTTAGGATATCCGCCTACCGGGATCCCGTTGGCGGTCAAGGTGCCTTCGTCATAGTGCTGCAAATTCCCTAGGAACATATCCGCCAAGGCGTTTCCGGACGTGTTCGCGCCCCAGTTGTCGAACCAGATGAACCCTTGCGTGTTGGCGCCGAACTGTTCGTTCTTTCGGTAGTCCTCGAGGAAGATCCCGAACCTTAGTGTGTGGTTCCCATGCGTCCAGGCAATGTTGTCCTTCGCGGTCACAATGGGGTTGGAGTTGAACCACGGATGGTTCGAGGCGTCCTCCGCAAAGCACGGGCCGCCGCCGCAAACCTCGATGCTGGGGAGCAACGTGTTAGTGTCATTGGCCGGGAAGAAGTGGTTCATCACGAAATTCGAAGACCGGTTGATTTGGCAGGGACCGTTGACGCAGTCGGTGCCCGCCTGATTGCCAAGTAAGATGTGGTCTTGCGTCCAGCCCATAACGAACTCGTTCATGAGGTTGGGCTTGAAGCTGTGGGTGATATGAAGGACGGCCGTAGTGCCCGGACCGCCGAACGGGGTCTTGATCGTGTCTAAGCTTGACCACGACCAAAGCGCAGGGACCGCCAGAGTGTTCCACGCGTCGTGCGTGTAGCGAACAAAAACCGTCGTCTTGTCGCTGACGTTCTGGTCCACACGTATCTGCTCCTGCCTCCAGTTAGTCGCGGTCGAGGAAGCCAGGACCCAGCCGCTCGGCCCGCTGTTCGGGAGCGGAACCAGGCCATTAATGAGTTCCTGGGCGTTGGTGAAAGCCTGCGGGGAGGTCGCAGGATCCCAACCCGCCATCGTGGGGCTGATTATGTAACCGTTGTTCACGATGGAGGAAGGCAAAGAGCCCGCATCGCAAGATACCGAAGAATTGTGGTTTGGGCCCGGGCCGTATGGCTGGTTCGTGTCTGAGGTTTTCCCGCCAGGGCACTCTGTAAAGTCCCCACTGCGCTGGCGAACCGACCGGGTTGGCGTCGAACCTGTCATTGCGGACGTACTCAAAGGCGTCGCCGTGGAACTGGCGCGTGCCGGACTTGGTGGCCACTTCGATGGTCGCCCCGGCGTGCTTGCCCATGTCAGCGCCGTAGTTCGAGGTCGAGATGCGGAACTCGGCGATGGTGTCCAGGTTAGGATAAGTATTAAACGTCCCTGCCGAACCCTCGTCGGTATTATTCCCGCCGTCGATTTCCCAGTTGTTGTACTGCATGCGGCTGCCGTTGAAAGAAATGTTGTTGTTCCCGTAGACGCCCACGTGCGAGGTGTCAAGGCCGTTGTCGGGCGACGCCCCTGGCACGAGCAGCGCCAGCGTCACGAAGTTCCGACCGTTGAGCTCGAGGTTGGCGATCTGCGCGCCAGTCACCACGTCAGAAATCGCCGCCGTTTCCGTCTCAACCTGCGGAACGTTCCCGGTCACGGTCACTTCCTGCGTGACCTGCCCAACCGTCATTTGCAGGTCCACGCGCTGAATCTGACCCACCGAGAGCGTGATACCGGATCGCACCAGTTTTTGAAAACCCACTGCTTCCGCCGTCACCACGTAGTCCCCGATCGGGACTCTCGACACGGTGTAAATGCCCGACGTGTCTGAGACCGTCTCGCGCGTGTAAGCTTTATCGGGATTCGATACGGTGATTTTCGCTTTGGGAATTACGGCCCCGGTGGAGTCTGTAACCGTACCGGTGATGTTCGCCGTGTCCTGCGCCCAAGCGAGGGTCGAGAAACACAGCACCATCGCGACAAATACTAGCAGCCATCTCTTCATTTCCATCCTCCGGATTGGATCGGGAATTCCTCTGAACACCGACTCAATCGCCGCACCGCGAAAGTACGCAACCATGCGAAAGCACTTGCAGCAACCACGATGCCAAGCTTATATCAATCTTGTGTTGGCAACTTATTGAAAATAAGGGGCAGTATAGTATGTTCTAATTACTTTTAGTTAGAATCCCATATTTGGTATTCCAAAAACGGAAGAAACGTGCAAGGTTCAAATTCCGCCCAAGTCACACCCGCCTGCCCTTAACTCTCAAGAGCTTCCACGTTGATTCTCCCTTCCGCGTCATATTCGGCGTAGTAGGATTGAATATTCAAATCTGGAAACTCTTTGGCGAGCGATTTCTGAGCTTTTCTCAAGTCCTGCTCTTGCCTCTTCCGTGGCTCCTGTGAGTCGTGCAGGTGCAGCGGCAAGTCTTTGTACCAACCGCAGTCTTGGTGCGCGACGAGAATCAGCTGCTTGAGGTCGTGCGCTTCCACGAGGAATCGAAACCATCTCCAGCCCGCCCACGAAAATTTGGGAAGGTATTCGACCAAAGTCAGGCACTGCGGTCCTCCCGGAATGACCAGCAAATCGTAATTCTCGTTGAGTCGCAGGCCCTGGTTCAGAAATTCCTCAATGCCGGCCCGGAAACGATGATCACTGCAAAAGACCACGAGGGCGTCGGTGGGTTGGGCATTTATTTTTGTCTGCGGCTGAAACGAAGGCACAGTGGAAAAACCCCCTCAAGCTGACCCCCGCGGCCCGGCGCTTAGGCGCCCGACCGCACGGATGAGGAAATTTGCAGGTTGCATGGGCGCAGCCGGGCATCCGCGCGGCTGGCTGCGCGTCTCAAGCCTTTTCGGTTCCCTTCTCGGCATCCAATGCGTTGGCGGCACTGCCGCCGGGTTGGGTCAGCTTTTTCGCCGGGGCTTCGAGTTTGCCGCCGTTGCCTCCAAGCTGCGAAACGATCGTCGGGATGTCCAATCCCAAGGCCTGCAACTGTTGCAAGAGGCCGAAGACTAGCGTGGGGCCGGTTTGGGCGAGGCGGCCGATGCCGCCTCCACCCGCCCCGCCACCGCCGTTGCCCTGCTCGATGACTACGACCTTGTCAATGTTGCCGAGCGGCGCCGCGACTGCACCGAAGATGCCCGCCGATGATTGTAGGACGCTTGGCAGCTTCTCGAGGATCGTCTGGAGCTTCGCCGCGTCGTTGAACTGTTTCCACGCCTCGGCCTTCTTCAAAATAGCCTGCGCCTCTGCCACGCCCTGGGCTTCGATTGCGCGGGCCTGAGCGAGGCCCATGGCCTCAATTTTGGCGGCCTCGGCGCGGCCTTCGGCCTCCACGGCGGAGGCGCGGCCCATTCCTTCCGCCTTGAGCTTTTCCTGCTGGGCCTGGGCCAGGGCGATTTGCGCCGACTTCTGCCCTTCCGCTTCCAAGATGGCAGCCTGCTTCTTGGCTTCGGCGCGCAAGATCGCCGCCTGCCGTTCGGCTTCCGCCGGCTTGATGACGGTAGCATCCAGCTCCTGCTGCTTGCGAAGGACCTCCTGCTCCTGAACAGCAATCTCCTCCTGGGTGTGAACCCTTTCCACTTTCACCTGTTCGGCGACGACCGCCTGCTTGGCCCGGGCTTCCGAAAGCGGGCCGGCTTGCGAAGCGGTCGCCTTTTGGGTCTCAACCTCGGCCTGATACTGCGCCTGCCGCACCTGGAAATCGCGCTGGGCAGCGGCGATATTGGCGTCGGCGTCGAACTTGGCTTTTTCCCCTTCTTGCATGGCCTGCGCGGACTTAATTTTAGCGTCTCGCGTGGCCTCGGCCTCGCCAATCGTCCCATCGCGCTTGACTTCCGCGGTACGCTTTTTCCCCAAGGCGTCGAGGTAGCCTTCTTCGTCGCTGATTTCCTGGACGGTCAGCACATCCACTCCGATGCCCATCCGCTCGAGGTCTTGCGCAGCCTCGGAAGTCAATTTTTGGGCGAAGCTCTGCCGATCGCTGTTGACCTCCTCGACGGTCAGCGTGCCGAGGATCGCGCGCAGGTGCCCTTCGAGCGTTTGGAAAATGACTCTCTGAATCTGGTCGGGCGGCATGCCGAGGAAGCGCTCGGCGGCGGCGCCGAGCGACAGGTCGTCGCTCTTGATCTTGACGTTGGCGACCGCCTTCACTGAAATGGGCACCCCCTTGAGCGTATAGGCCCGCTTGATTTCGAGCGGGATGGTAAAAACATTTAGGGAAAGGTATTCCACCCGTTCGAGCAGCGGCCACTTGAATGCCGCGCCGCCGCGAATCATGCGATAGCCGATCCTTTTGCCGTCCGCCAATTTACGGGTGCGGCCACTGAAAATGGCGACGGCGTTGGGAGGGACCTTGATGTAGTTCTTGGTGATCTGCCGCAAAATCACCAGGAAGGCGATGGCCAGAATTGCTGCAATGACGATAACAACCCAACTCGCTGTCATGGTCTTCCTCCTCGATCAATACGGACTCGACGCTCACGCCCGCGAGTGCCCTATTCGGCGCGGCGTACAATCAATGTTTCTCCTACAACCTCCTCGATCTTGACCATAGTATTGGCCGCAATGCCCCCGCCATCGGTGGAGCGCGCGATTTTTTCGATCACGCTGCCTCCCATGGTGCATCGCACCTGCCCAATTCCCTGCGGAGGGATGGCGACGCTGACCTCGGCGGTCGCCCCCTTCAAGTCTTTAACCTCTACCAGGCTCGAAGCCTGCTGGCTGAACAGGTACCAGGTAAATAAATACACCAGCGCGGCAAAGACAAATCCTCCTCCGAAGCCCATGGCCGTGCTCAGACCGACTCCGTACCCAAGTCGGATCCCGATGGCGCCGAACCCTCCGAAAGCCGTCACGAAGCCGCTCACCACGCGACTACTCAAGATACTCGGCCCGCCGTGACCGCCTGCGTCATGGCCTATGTCGTGGCCGAAGTCGGCGTGGTCAAAGATGTCGCCGAAGACGGCGCTCGCCGCCAGGAACACGAATCCGAAAACCGCAATGGCCAGAAACGTCCAAAAGGCCGAAGCGCCTTCAAGGAAAATCGTGGATGGAACTTC
>QHZN01000333.1 GCA_003225365.1 Acidobacteriota bacterium | reverse complement strand
GAGGCGCTGAACCATCACGCTTAAGTAGCCGAAGTCCGGGCTGCCGGGCTCGGCCACGACGCGCTCGGCAACCTCGCGCTGCATCAAGAGCGCCATGGCCCGAATGGCCTCGCGCCCTTCGAGCAGGTGATGAAGAATCGGCGAAGTAATATAGTAGGGAAGGTTGCCGAAGACGAAGCAGGTCCCGTCCCCCGCGCCGCGAACGAGGGCGCGGACGTCCAAGTCGAGAATGTTGCCGGCGACGATTTCAACATTCTCGAAGGCCTTGAACTTTTCCCGAAGCATCGGCACGAGCGCCTTATCGAGCTCGACAGCGACGACGCGCCCGGCGCAGCGCGCGAGAAGCTCCGTCAGCTCGCCGCGACCCGCGCCCACTTCGAGCACCCAGTCCTCGCCGCCCACCTCGAGCGAGTCCGCAATCTTTCGGCGGTACCCGGAGTCGGCAAGAAAGTGCTGTCCCAGTCTCGTTCGACGCGCCATGGAGAAGCCGCTTGGCCCTTCCGAGCGCCTGGCAAGCGCTTTCCCTTGACAAGCCTCGGAGCATCTTCTAACGTAACTCTTTCCGAGTTCTTTCGCACCCGCAAGGATAAAAATGCGCATCGTCTTTGTGGCTTCTGAAGGCGTCCCATTTTCGAAGACCGGCGGGTTGGCGGATGTTGTCGGCGCGCTGCCCAAAGCGCTTGCCGAAATGGGCCAGCCGGTCGAAGTCATTCTGCCCCGCTATCGGATGACCAAGCCGGGAAGTGTTCTGCCCCACCTCCAGAGCCTGACCATCCCGCTCGCCTCGGGTTTTCGTTTTGCGGCGATCCAGGACGGGGGCGAGTCGAAGGGCGTGCGCACGATTTTCGTGAACCTGCCCGAGTTTTTCGATCGCGACGGACTCTACCAGGAAAAAGGCGAAGACTATCCCGACAATGCGGCGCGCTTCGCGGCTTTCTCGATGGCCGCGATCGAGCTCATCAAGAGGACCGGCGAGGCGCCAGACATCATTCATTGCCACGACTGGCAGAGCGCGCTCGTCCCCATCTATCTACGCCACCTCTATTCCAGCGACCCGTTTTTTGCCAAGACGTCGGTTTTGCTGACCGTCCACAATCTGGGCTACCAGGGGCTTTTCCCACCCCACATCCTTCCGCAGATTTCGCTCGATGCCGGGCTGTTTACCATAGAGGGCTTGGAATTTTACGGCAAGGTCAACCTGCTTAAGGGCGGGCTGATCTTCTCGGACTTCATCAACACCGTTAGCCGGAAGTACGCGGAGGAGATTCAGACCGAGGAGTTCGGGTGCGGCCTGGACGGCGTCCTGCGCGCGCGCGCCGCAAGGCTCGCGGGCATATTGAACGGTGTGGACTACGAAGCCTGGGACCCGCAGACGGACAAATTAATTCCTGCGAATTACTCGCCTTCGGAGCTTAGGGGGAAGCTAACCTGCAAGGTGGTTCTGCTTGAGAAAATGGGCGCCGACTCAATCTCGCTCGATCGCCCTCTGATTGGAATCGTGTCGCGCTTTGCGGCCCAAAAAGGCTTCGATCTAATTGCGGACATTGCCGAATCGCTGATGGCCATGGAAGTTTACGTGGTGGCGCTGGGAACGGGCGAGCCGCAATACGAAGAGCTCTTCAGGAGCCTTGCGGCCAAGTTCCCTCGCAAGTTCTTCGTCAAGGTCGCCTACGACAACGCCCTGGCGCACCAGATAGAGGCCGGAGCGGACATCTTCCTCATGCCTTCGCGTTACGAGCCCTGCGGGCTGAACCAGATTTATAGCCTCAAGTACGGCACCGTTCCCGTGGTTCGCGCGACCGGCGGTCTCGACGACACGATCGAGCCGTTTGACGGAAAGGAGGGGACGGGTTTCAAGTTCGACGAGTACTCGCCCAAAGCGCTCCTCGCATGTCTGCGCGAGGGCACGACCGTGTATCAGGACCAGAAGGCTTGGCGGCGGCTGATGTTGAACGGAATGCAGAAAGATTTCTCATGGGTGAGTTCCGCGAAGCAGTACGCCAGGATTTATCAAATGCTCGAAAAAGAGAAAGCGAGGCCACGGGCTACGATGGCCGCGGGTCCTTCCCGAGGCTGATTTCGGACCTGGAGGTAGGGCGAATGGCGGGAGAGAACACCAAGGTCTTTACGGATCAGAATTTTGAGGAGGAGGTTTTGAAGTCCGACCGGCCCGTGCTGGTGGATTTCTGGGCGGAATGGTGCGGGCCCTGCCGGATGGTGGCGCCTGCCGTGGAAGCTATCGCCCAAGAATACGACGGCCGGGCGAAAATTGGGAAGCTGAACGTGGACGAGAACCAGTCGGTTATGGGCCGCTACAATATTCGCAGCATCCCGACATTGCTGATCTTCAAGAACGGCCAGATTCAGGAACAAATTGTCGGGGCCACATCGAAAGACCGCATTGCCAAGCTGCTTCAGAAACATCTTTGATCGCCACGGCCGGGCGTAACCGGGCTCGAGGAGGCTTGTCGCTGCTTTGCCGCGGTTGCCGCCTCTCGCCGCGCGGCATGTCAGTCGAGCTGCCGGGCTCCGCCGGCGGGGCGCGTCGCTCGACCGGCAGCGGGGCAGCTTTGTCCCGCGAACGCGGGACCAGCGGATGGGGTTAGAATAGCCAGGCGCGCGAACGGGGGCGCGAAAAGGAACTCCGTGAACACCGTTCAAAACATTGTAGTGGTCGGCGTTCAGTGGGGCGATGAAGGCAAGGGCAAAGTTGTGGACGCCCTCGCCGAGCACTTCGATATTGTGGCTCGCTACCAAGGCGGCGCCAACGCCGGCCACACGGTGATTGTGGACGGCAAAAAGTTTGTATTCCAACTCTTACCAAGTGGCATTCTCCGGTTGAATAAGATTGCGGTCATCGGCAACGGCGTAGTGGTGGATCTGGAATCGCTGGTGGCGGAACTGGACGCCTTGGCGAAGGCCGGCATCGAGGCGGAGGGCCGCCT
>QHZN01000332.1 GCA_003225365.1 Acidobacteriota bacterium | reverse complement strand
CCAAAGCGGACCCAGGGGGTCCGCTTGGTCGTAGTCCTGGGGGCGTTCGAGTCGAGTTTGCCACATCAAAAACCGCACTTTTTCGGCTTCGAGGGCTTCCAAGAGTCTCGAAACTTGGTCCGGCCTTGTAAACCCATTGGGAAGCACGAATAAAACATCGGAAGGCGGCTCGAGCTTGAGGGGAAAATAAAAATAGACATAGCATCCCCCAAAGAAATAGTCGCCCGGCTTGGTATGCTCACGGAGCCACCTGTATTCGTGAAACCATTCGCGGTCTAGAAAATCCGCCCGGCCTGTTGGCAGGTCGAGATAGTTCAAGCCCATCTGCTCACGCCTAGCCGTTGTGAAGGTTGCCGTGGTTGCGCATAACAGGACAGCGAACCACAGCAGCCTTAGCGCCGTCCGCCCTACCCCCCGGGCGGAGCCTGCCAGCCACACCACCAGAATCAAAGCCGGAGGGGAAACTGCGCACAAACGGTACTCCACGGGGGCCGATACGACGGGAGCGAGCATTGCAGCTCCCAAGAATCCCACGAGCACAAGGCATTGCTTCTCATCATCACTCAGAAACTGGCTCCGGCCGCGCCAAGTGAAGAAGAAATAGGGATAAACCAAAGGAACAGCGAGGTCAAAGAAAGCCTGCGGCCATCTCTCCCACCACTGATAATGGTAATACCGGAGTCCTGCCATATAGGCTAGAGGGGTGTTGTCGGGTTTTTGGAAGTGAAAGTACTTGGCGGGAAACATGACCGTGAGGCTGAGAAATTGTCCGAGCCCGGCCTTCCACGCGAAGTAGGCATTGGTCACGAGAACGGTGCCCGCAAAGGCTCCAGCGACGATCAACTCCCGCACCAGCACGCGGCGCCAATGCTCTTTCTCTTGCTGGCCTTCCCAGACGAGATAGATCCCGAGGCCAAGCAGTGCCGCGCCCCCCTGAGTCTGCGTAAACCATGTGGATAGGCCAAATAATGCTCCCGCCGCCGCGAGCCGCTTCCCGTCCCTGCCGGACATTACCACCGCGAGTCCTGCCATCGCTGCTAAAGCGCTAAACCAATGGTGCGTGGCGTTATGCCAGAAGAGAAAACCGAGTGAGAGCAGCAGTGATGCGGGAAGCAGCGCATTGCTTCCGCTGAGCACTTTACGTGAGACGGCTGTAGTCAGCCAGGCGAGCCCGACGCCCAGAACGATAAGAGCCGCATTGGGAATCCAGACCTTGGCGCCGAAAATTTTCAAGAGCACAACAAAGACGGTCTCCGCTCCTGGAAACGTGAACTGAAAAATGTCCAAGTAGAGGACCTTGCCCTGTAGCATCTCGCGGGCTTGTTGCAGGAATATCCAGTGGTCGGCTACCAAGAAAATGGGCGTCCCGTTGGGCAGAAACAGTTGGAAATATAGAAAGCCGGCAGCCGCCAGCAGGAACCATGAGCTTGACGCCAGCAGGCGACCTTTCGCAGGTGGTGTGAGATTCATAAGGAAAGGGCACCTTCCGGCTTGACCCCCCGGATCCGTTCACGGCTCGTCATTATGGTAGCCTCGGTATCTACTGGATGCAACCGCCAGTCGGCGGAACCTTCGTGGCGAGCATTGGCGCATTTTCTTGCGCTCCCGCAACGGTCGTCCTTCCTTCGTGCGCTATACTTGGCCGCCCAAGTGCGGAGGCGCATCACTTCGACCCGGCCAAATGAACATTGCACTATCTACTACTGTCATCCAGCGGGGCAAGACGGGGGTTGCCCAGTACGTGTTCGCGCTGGTGCGCGCCCTTTTGCCGCACGCGGGTGACCACCGGTTCACGTTATTCGTGCTGGAGGAAGACCGGCCCTTTTTCGAATTTGTCGCCGGCGCGATGACACTTGCGCCGGTCGCCGAGAAATACCGGCCCGCGATGAAAAACATCTGGTGGCACCAGACATTGTTGCCGGGCTTACTCCGGGAACGGCAGATTGATGTCCTCCACGTGCCGAGCTACCGGCGCATGCTGTGGCCGAAGCCGTGCGCGCTGGTGGCGACAATTCACGACCTTGCCCAATTCCACGTGGCCGGCAAGTACGACTGGGCGCGGATGTTCTACGGGCGGGTTGTCGCGCGCCGACTGGCTCAGCGCCAGGATGCAATCATCGCCGTCAGCCAGAACACGGCGCGTGATATCGAGCAGTTCTTCGGTATCCCGGTCGCGCGGCAGCACGTTATCCTCAACGGCCTCGATCACAACCGATTTCAACCCGGTGACCGCGCGGCGGCGAAACAACAGGCCACGGAGTGTTGGCAACTGGCGCACCCGTTTTTCGTCTACGTCTCGCGGCTGGAACATCCAGCCAAAAACCACGTCCGGCTAATCGAAGCCTTCAACCAATTCAAGAGGGCCACGAATTCCGACTGGCAATTGGTGCTTGTCGGCGGTGATTGGCGCGGCGCGGACGCGATTCACGCCGCCGCGGCCGAATCACCTTTCGCCGGCGACATCCGCTTCCTGGGATTTATTGATGATGCCGCTGTTCCGGCATTGTACCGTGCCGCGGATGCGATGGTGTACCCGTCGTTGTTCGAGGGATTCGGGTTTCCCCCGCTGGAAGCGATGGCGTGCGGCTGTCCGGTCATCAGTTCCGAGCGCGGGTCGCTCGCCGAGGTCGTTGCGGACGCGGCGGACATTGTCGATCCGCTCAACATCTCCGCCATTGCGGCCGCGTTGCGGCGCGTGGCGACCGATGCCGACCACCGCGACCGGCTGCGCATTGCCGGTTTCCGCAACGTGCAACGGTTCAATTGGCAACGCCATGCCGAATCGGTGCTGGGCGTTTACGAAGCCGCTGTCGCCCGGCGAAAAATCGCTTGCGGGCTATGCTAGAATCCCCACTCCAAACTGATCTAACTGCCTGAGGACCTAGCCACGGAGGATGTCATTCTGATCGAAGCGAAGAATCTGATTTCTTGATTTCGCGAACAGAGCGAGATTCCTTGCGGAGTTTACCCTGAGCGGAAATGAAGGGATTCTTCTCCCGCCCTTCGACAGGCTCAGGGCCGTGAGCGAAGTCGGGGGGGCACCGCCCACCCTCATAAAATCGCTATTCTAGCCTGCCATCTGCCCCGTCGCAACGAAACTCGGCCCATTCTGCTCTTACGTTGTGGTGTCGCACGATCCCATCGGGTGAGCCGCGGCGGAAGGTCGCTGGCCGAGCGCGTGTGTTAGAATGCCCGATTCCAACATCATCGCGAGGAGCGGAGCGTATGGCGGAAATTGACTTGATCGTTGCGAGAGAGGTTCTCGACTCGCGCGGCAATCCAACCGTAGAGGCGGAAGTCCATTTGCGCGACGGCTCGCTTGGCCGGGCGATGGTGCCTTCGGGGGCATCCACAGGCGAGCACGAGGCCCTGGAGCTGCGCGACGGCGACAAGCGCCGCTATCTAGGCAAGGGGGTTCTCGGGGCAGTGGAGAACGTGAACTCATTCATTGCGCGCGAGCTCGGCGGGAGGGAGGCGAGCCATCAGGGGGCGATTGACGAACTGATGATCGCGCTCGACGGCACGCCCAACAAATCGAAGCTCGGCGCGAACGCGATCCTGGCCGTTTCGATGGCAGTCTGCCGTGCCGGTGCACAATCGGCCCGCCTGCCGCTTTATCGCTACCTTGGCGGGATGCTGGCGCGGCAGTTGCCGGTGCCCATGATGAACATCCTGAATGGAGGCGTCCACGCCGACAACAACCTGGATTTCCAAGAGTTCATGATCATGCCCGTGGGCGCAGAGAACTTTGCCGACGCCCTGCGCATGGGTGTCGAGACGTTTCACACTTTGAAAGGGGTCTTGAAAGAAAAAGGGTACAACACCTCAGTGGGCGACGAAGGAGGGTTCGCCCCTAGCCTTAAAACCAACGTCGAAGCCGTCGAGCTGATCCTCGAAGCCATCGAGCAGGCGGGCTTCGCGCCCGGGCGCGACATCGCGCTGGCACTCGATCCTGCCGCGAGCGAACTGTATCAGGACAGCGCATACCTCTTCTTCAAATCCGATAAGTCGAAGAAGACCTCAACCGACATGATTGGCCTCTATGCCGATTGGGTGCGGCAGTATCCGATCTTGAGCATCGAGGACGGGTTGGCGCAGGATGACTGGGAGGGCTGGAAGGCGTTGACGGACGAGCTCGGCGACAAAATCCAGCTCGTCGGCGACGACTTATTCGTCACCTCGACCGAGAGGCTGGAGCGCGGCATCGAGGAGGGCGTGGCGAATT
>QHZN01000150.1 GCA_003225365.1 Acidobacteriota bacterium | reverse complement strand
ATCGGTCGACACTCCGCCACCCGACGCCGAGGCATCGAGTGTCAGATTCACCGAGGGATCCACCGCCACGCGGATCGAGCCACCGGAAGTTTCGACTTCCCCGCCGCGGCTGTTTCCTTTGTCGAAGACCACTTCGACTCCGCCGCCCGAAGTTTTCGCCACCAAGTGTCCGGAGACGCCTTCGACGTGAATGGACCCGCCGGAGGTCTCCGCGTCCAAATCGCCGCCGATGCGCTCGGCGCGAATGGGGCCGCCGCTGGTCTCGGCGCGCAACGAGCCTTTAACGGAATCCGCTTCAATGCTCCCGCCCGACGTCCCCACGCGTGTTTCGCCGGAGATGTCCCGCAGGCGCACACCGCCGCCGGAAGTGTTGGCGGAGAGCCGACCCTCGAGCCCCGTCACTTCCATTGACCCGCCCGAGGTCTTGAGCTCAGAATCGCCGTGGATGGATGCCACTCGCATGCTGCCGCCGCCCGTGCGCAGGTCGAGCTGGGTCTCGGTCGGCACACGGATTTCATAGTGCACGGAGAGATTGTGCCAGTTGAGGTGGTGCCGCCGGCGGGCCGTCACGCGCGCCGTGCCCGGCCCGTCTTCGAAGGAGAACTCCAGCAGGTCCTGAAGGTCGTCGCGGTTCGACGTGATCACGATGTTCGCGCCCCGCTCGGAGCTTCCGGCGAGCGTCACGCTGCCGGCGTCCGAGTCGAGAACAAAGCGCCCTCCGGGGTCGAGCTTCAGCGTCTTTTCAATGCGCGAATCGGCGTATGCCCAAACCGGTAGAGAAAACAGGCACGCCATAATCCCGGCAATCTGTCGAAGCCTCATGTTCGTCGGTAACATTCTTGTCATGACATTCGCCATCCTTGTGAAAGATCTTTTCTTTCTGATTAGACGGGGCGCCATTTGAAGAGTAAGCAGAGCTGGTGGATTGTTAGCTCTGATTTATCTGGCTTCAAATATCCTCCTGAAGCGGCACCTCAATCGTCTCCCCGATAGATAAAAACCCCTCCCATGCGCACGCGCACGGAGATGTCCTGGGTGCCGTAAGGATTGTAAAAGGAAACTTTCTGTTGGAGTCCAGAGCCGTCGCTTGCCATGCCCGTCAAATCGCTCTCCACATAACCTACCCAGGCGTGGGCAAATAGCGATCGCAACTGGTAAATGTCCGGGACGTCGATTTCGACGTCGCCGTAGTTGATGCGCAGAAGCTCTCCCCCGGCGATGCCCGTAATCCGCACGTCGCCGTCCACGCAAGCGAGCTTTAGGTTCGCATCAAAGGGCATCTTGATGCGGAAATTGACCGAGAGTTTGGATTCGCCGCGGAAGGGCCGCCAGGGCCGCCGCGGCGGGAAGAGCGCGCGCAGCGTCACCAGCTTGTCCTCGCCCACCAGTTCCACCCGCACGCGACTGTAGAGCGGCCGCGCCTTCTCTTCCGAGCCCGCACGCACGACCTTCTCGGCTTCCACTTCGACGCGCGGCTCGTCCCAGCCCTCGACGGTGACGTCGCCCATGCGCGAGTCAACCACCAGAGTGCCGGTCGAAAACATCCGCGCGGAGTGGCGCGAGATTTTGGAATACTCGTCCGCGCGCGCAGACGCCGCGGCAATAAGAATGCACGTGACCGCCGCAAGACCTTGCCAGGCGCGCGCCGATCTGTTAATCCCACGCCGGTCAGAGGCTGGTTTCCTCATGCGGAATAGCTTCAGTTCATACCCGAACCGGGCGTGTGTCAAGTCCCTGCGGTCTCAAGGGCGGGCACTCGATGACTGTCCATCCCGGCCAGAACCAGCTATAATCATTTTCGAGCCCGACAAGTCAAAAAATAAGGACTGAATCATGAATCTGCCTGAGTTCAAAAACGAGCCGTTAAGCAATTTCAAGAGCCACCCGGACCAGGCGCGCCAGATGCAAAAGGCATTGGATCAGGTCCGTAAGGAACTGGGCCGCGAATACGACCTGGTCATCGGCGGGCGCCGGATCAAGACCGAAGAGAAGTTCGATTCCGAAAATCCCGGCCAAAAGGGCGAGGTGGTAGGCGTTTTTTCAAAGGCCACGGTCGCGCTGGCCGAGGAAGCGATCCGCGTGGCCGACGAGACGTTCAAGACCTGGAGCCGGACGCCCGCCGAGGCCCGCGTCGAGCTGCTCGTCGAGGCGGCGAAAATCCTCCGCGCCCGCAAATATTATTACTCCGCGTGGATGGTATACGAAGTGGGGAAGACCTGGCCGGAGGCGGACGCCGACGTGGCAGAGGCCATTGACTTCTGTGAATTCTACGCCCGCGAGATGGTGCGCCTGGCCGGACCTCAGCCGCTCGTGCCGATCCCGGGCGAGAGGAATTACCTCCAGCATATCCCGCTCGGAGTCGGGGTGGTCATTCCACCTTGGAACTTCCCGCTCGCCATTATGGTTGGTATGACGGCGGCCTCGATCGTCGCCGGCAACACCGTGGTGCTGAAGCCCTCGAGCGATTCGCCGGTCATCGCGTACAAGTTTCTGGAAGTGCTCGAACAGGCCGGGATGCCGCCGGGCGTGGTCAATTTTCTGCCCGGGCCGGGAGGAACGGTGGGGAACGCTCTGGTGGTGCATCCGCGCACCCGCTATGTGGCATTCACGGGCTCAAAAGAAGTTGGGCTCGGCATCAACGAACTCGCCGCCAGGCACGTCCCCGGACAGATCTGGATCAAGCGCGTGGTGGCGGAAATGGGCGGCAAGGACTCGATTGTCGTGGACGCGGACGCCGACCTCGACGCGGCCGTGGAAGGCGTGGCCGCTTCGGCGTTCGGCTACCAGGGACAAAAGTGCTCGGCTTGCTCGCGCGCCATTGTCGCCGAGAGCGTCTATGACACGTTTCTCGCCAAGCTCAAACAGCGCGTCGAACGCATCAAAGTAGGGCCTGCTCACGATCCGGCGAGCGACATGGGGCCGGTCATCAACGAAAAGGCCAAGAAGAGCATTCTCAATTACATCGAAACCGGAAAGAAGGAAGGCCGCCTGCTAACCGGAGGCCGCGAAATCCCCTGCTCGGGCCACTACATCGAACCCACGGTCATCGCTGACGTCGCGCCCCAGGGGCGAATCGCCCAGGAGGAAATCTTTGGTCCGGTGCTGGCAGTCATCAAGGCCAGGAATTTCGACGAGGCTCTAGACATCGCTAACAACACCGAATACGGGCTGACGGGCGCGGTGTACACAACCGACGGGGAGAAGCTGGCGAAGGCCGCCTCCACTTTTCACGTCGGCAACCTCTACCTGAACCGGAAATGCACCGGTGCGCTGGTGGGCGCGCACCCTTTTGGCGGCTTCAACATGTCAGGCACGGACTCCAAGGCTGGCGGGACGGACTACCTGCTGCTATTCACACAGGCCAAGTCCATCACCGAGCGGAGGGCATAAAGGTTCCTACCTAATCCTCAAACTGTTAACTACGGATAGTGTTGACTGGCGCGGGACTTGGCAATCACACGTGAAGTCGTATAATGGCCGGGCCCTAGGCGTTCTGGGGTTTCTTCTTCCCACAAGGACATAAACGCTTGAGATTCAATACGAAGCCGCTGCCGGGTACAGTCGAAAAACTGGGTCCGCAGGCACGCCTGCAAGCCGAACTTGCGAAGATCGAATCCGAGAAGCGCGACACCTGGGTGGTGGTGGTTCTTGCGGGAGGGGTCCTGCTGCTCGGCGCGCTGTCCTTTTTGAGCCCCGCGAGTTTCTGGCATAACAATGAAATCCGAATCGACCTGCCGCCGCAAGTTCTTTTCGTCATCATGCTGGCGCTGATCCTGGTGGCTCTCTACGTGGTCCGCAGCGATTCGGAGACCCGGCGCCTGCGCATCCAAAACCTCCAGCAAGCGCTGGAAGGCCAGGCCGACCACTCGGCAAGCATGGTGGATTCCCTGACCCACGTTTTCACCCGTGCGTTTCTTCACGACCTGCTGCAAGGCGAAATCTTGCGCTCGGAGCGCAATGGCCGACCCATGGGCCTGTTGATGTGCGACCTGAATCGGTTTAAGGAGATTAACGACCGATTCGGCCACCTGACAGGCGATTTCGTGCTGGCACAAGTCGCCTCGATCCTCAAGAGTTGCGTCCGCGGCTCGGACTTCGTTGTGCGCTATGGCGGCGACGAGTTCTTGATTATTCTTTCCGAGACCGACGCCGTAGGCGGGGAAATTGTTCGCGAGCGCATCGGCAAGAAAATTGGCGACTGGGACCGCACCAACCGCATCGGCGACATCCCCGTCTCGATCAGCATGGGGCTGCACTTGCACGCCCCGGGTGAAACCGCCGAGCAGACTATCGCCCTGGCCGACGCGCGCATGTACGAGGACAAAACCGGCTCGCGCGCCAAAGTGGCGAACGGCGCCCCCGCCCGAAGCTGAGTTTCACCCCCATAATTATTTTTCGCTGAGGGATCCCGCATCGAGCACCTGTGCCGCACCGCACTCGACAAGCCACTAAGGTCCGTCGCGCATGCCGGTCTTAGGGCTTGTCCCCGGGCTTCGCGTAGGACGGTGGGGATCCAACATGGTATATGACCCGAAGTATAAGCTCGCCTACCCTGCCTACGGTCGCGCCGTCATTGTACTCGACAACGCGCCAAAATCCGTAGCTTGGCGCTTGGTCCGATTCCCGGGGAAGGACCTGAACCACCCAGGCTGCCTGGCCTGCTGCTTCCACAAGTCGGTCGAGCGCCTGCCTTACAGTCACATCCTTCATTTCCAGCGGTCCCACCGTCAAGCCTTTCAGTCCGGGGTTGTAATCGCCAATAATTCCCATGCCGGGGTGCAGTTGCTGGGTTAAATCCATTTCAAGTTCGTGGCTTGCCTCCTGAAGGGTGCACCTGGGAATTGAGAAGGCAGGCAGAACCCGGTGCAGCAGGTTCGCTCTTCCCCTGCGCACGAAGGCGTTCGTAACGACCAACACGGCGTTCTCCACGCGCCATGTATAGCTCTTACGCCCTGCGAGAATTAAACGCAGCCCTTCGCCGAGTGTCCCGTGGTCAAGACTGAAGCTGGTGGGTTTCTCCAGGCTCTCAAGGTCAACATACTCTATGCCCATCGGCTGCCCTGTCGCCATACCAAGCTGGATTAGGGCATCCACCAGGGGAAGGCCCTGCACCCGGAATCCGCTCACCCGCTTCCCCAAGACCTGTGTCTCATTATTCGGGTCAGGACCCACTTCCGGGCGCGCGGCAATTGCGCCATTCGAAAGCGACGAGCAAGCGAGGAGCGCCGCCACGACTCGATTCATCATCGCTACTTTCCGTCTACGGTTATGGAGCCGCACTTATAGATGACCAGGTTCGCGTGCCTCAGGGGGTTTCCATTTGCCGTCCAGTATTGCAGGGCGTCGGCCTCCCCTGCACTGCCGGGACATGCCGTCGAGCAGAGGAAGTACGTGTCAGGCCACTGGCCCCAGTTGTCCGTATTATGACTACCCGTATTGGTGTTGCCCGCTCCCAGCGGATTGGGCTGGTCCACCTGAATCGAGTCCGCCATGTTGATGAGAGGGATCTGTATCGGTTGGGCCGGCGTGTTTTGGTCATAAAGCTGAAGGTACACAGTCCTCGACCAGCCCGCCTGGCCGCTCGCGCAGCTTGCCGCGCCCTGTACAACGGTCTTGACGACCCCCACCGAATAAGGTACCTGCACGTTGCACGTGCTGCTGCCGCTGTCCGTGGTCTGCGTCGCAATGCATCCGCCGGTGCACGGTTGGGGCGGGCAGGCGACTTGGTACTTGATGCCGCTGTAGGAAGCGGAGATGGTTGCGCTTCCTGCGGCGTGGGCGTGCAGTAATCCTCTCGTCGTGCTGTCGAAGCTGGCCACGGACGCGTTGCTGCACGACCAAGTCGCTGAGCCGGTCTCGTCGAAGTAGCTGTCCGCACCGTTGCAGCTCTGGTACGTTGCTGTGCAAGAGCACTGCATGATCGCATGCGGGCCCAAGCACGAGGGTGGCGGGGGCCTGATGACGCAGCCCTGGTAGCTCGCCGGGCACGGACAGGTGCAGCAGTCGTAGGCGCTGGCGACGCCCCCGTCCCTCGAAATGACAACGACCCGGCCCGTCACCGGCACTTCGTCCAACCGAATCCAACTCACGCCCCCCTCCGTCGCCGCAGCCGGGATCTTGTTCTTTTTGAAGTCCGGGGTCTGCGCGTCGCGCAGGTTGCGTAGGTTAATGGCGCGGGTTTCGTGCGGCGCGAGGTGAAGCTCGGTCAGGTAGAAGCGGACGCCTCCGGCCAGCATTGCCCCCGAGTCAAGAGAGGCCGTGTAAGCGAGAATGGTTGTAATGTTGCCCCCATTTCCCCACTAAGTTTACTCAATCCGAGGGATTGAGCTCTATCACCGCCTTGAGCTGCTCGGCCAGGGCCTTTCCCCTACGGGCATTTATCGTCGCGACTTGCTGAATGCCTCCGTCCAGTGCCCTTTAGTATTCCTCGCGGGTCGCCCACGGAACTCGTCCTGCCCGCAACTTGTGAATGCCCGACCTCAGATTGGAGATTCTCTCGCGTACAACATTCGGAAACTTTCCCATTAAGACGCCGCACAGCACCTTGCGGTCTCCTGGCCCCATAATTCTCAGTTTCTTGTGCGATACGCTGAAGCCTCCCGCTCGCAGCGCCTCCACCGCGGTGTTGACGACTTCGCGGGCATCATCCCCTGAAAACGCCAAGTCATCCACCCAGCTCGAGTACCGAACACCCTTTTCCTTACAGGTGTTCCGAATTGGCGCATCGACAGTGTAAAGGACGAGGTTCGCTAGAAGACTGCTCGTAGGTGCGCCCTGGGGGACGTGTCTTTCATACGTCGTCAATTTCGTCAATAGGCTGGATATTTCAGGTGAGCAGTTCAAGAGTTTCGACCACACATCGTAGACTTGCAGATTCGTTATTCTCGGGAAGAAATTCCGAATGTCGAGCTTCACGAGGACGGCTGATCCGATGTGTAGCATTACAGCGTCGAGAACCGTCTTGCCCCTGACCCCTCCGCAAAGGTATTGTGGCAACACGAGTGGTCGCAACAGCCTACGTTGAATCCTTCTTTGAATCTTCTTGAGGTCTTCGAGGGGATTGTCGATCCTGCGGACCTTTCGCGACAAAGGTTTTCTCTGGAATGGCCGGGGGCGAGCCCTCTTATCGAAGGGCGAATAATGGCCTCCCGCAACCCTGGCCAGGCTTTTAATCTCCTGACAGGTGTACCCGACGAGCACTTCCAGTTCCCGGATCGAGTGGAGGTCAAGCCGTGGAGGAGTGGGTTCTCCTTGAAATTCGGCTCCGGGTCCGGGTTCGTGGCTGTGGGGCATGGTTCAGAATCAGGTGCGCGAGGGACTCGGCGGCAAGATGCAGTTCAGTTCCGTCCGCTATCTTGAGGTCCTTCGGCTCCGTTGCCAGCAGCGCAATAAGATGGACAGGAATTTCAAGTGCGCTGCTAATTTTCTCTACAGCAATCGAACTTGGCCGGCGGCGGCCTGATTCTATTAAAGAAATGTGGCTCGGATCTAGCCCCGCCCGCTTCGCTAGGTCCTTTTGTTGAAAGCCCGCAATAGCGCGCGCCACTTTTAGCGCCCTACCGTAATCCATGTCGCCCATCCCGAGTGGAATTTGGATCGCTCTCAACAGAGCCGCAGATCAGTGCTCATCGACCGAACCTACGAAGCAGGGCCTCGGCAACCTCCCGAACGCAGCGATAAACTTCCGCCTTCGCCGGGCGAGGGTTCCTTCGCAACTGCTTCAGTCGGCCAATTGCCCTTTCCACAGCCTCCCTCTGTTGTGGTTCAGTGGCATTTCCGTCAAGCAATGCCCGGAGGTGGGTAATGCTCGCGTTTAGGTCCTTGAAATTTTTCTTCATAACTTCCTCCTCGGCGCAGTAGCGCCGTGCCGCAGGAGCGCACTTCCCGAGAAGGAATGCCACCGAACCGAACGATCCAACCCACAAAGGAGTGCCGCACAGTTCAGACTGACAGGGTCAACAGCAACATACAGACTGAAGACCCACTGACGAACAACCCTGCCCCTTAAAGGACGGGTCTGGTTACCCTGACCCGTGACGGCAGAAAGTTACTTGCCGCCGTTAGCTTCCGATCGCCCGAAGGCTCTCGGCTAAGGCCTACCGGCCTCGTGGGAAGTGGCCTCCCTGCAACAAGGGAGGAAAATTGTCAAAGACCTTGAACCGCCGTAGCGGCGGCCCGTAGCAATCCTGACAGCGCCCGTCATTGCTGTCAATTGAATTTTCGAGCAGTCATTTAAAATGACACAAGGACTTGTCGACTCTCTGTGGTCACCTTCTTTCGGATCGATATTTCTTCATTACAGTGCCCCTGCGCAGACGGCGCGCGAAGGTGACCGACCGCGCGCACAACTTGAAGAGCCGCAAACTGCAAATACGGCGGTCCGCGCTACTTGCTTGCTAAAGCCAGTCCCTTCGGGAACTCGCAGAGCGTGAAAAACGACGCTCTGCGCCGGCCAGCGATCAAGGTTCATCGCAAAGAATGACGCCTCTCCGCCTCGGCAGAGAAAAGGACACTTAACCTCCCAGCGCGGCGTCGCGGGGCGGGTTTGACTACAATGTCGACGTCCCTCCCTAAGCTTGTCAGGCAGCGCAGCAGCCGCCGCTCTGAAACCCCTCGAAATTGTCCTCTGAGCAGTTTCGAAATCTTCGGCTGAGTCAGGCCCAGCAGTTCTGCCGCCTTTTCTTGGGTGAGGCCGCGCTCGCGGACAATGTCTCCAATCTTCGTGACGAGCTGGGCCTTCACCATCATGTCCTCAGGGTCTGGGTAGCTCAGGTCGGCGTACACATTCCGACCGCCTTCCTGAATAGAAACGCCGTGGATGATTCGTTCCTTTCTCATGATTCCAGCTCCCTGGCAGCCTCTTCGGCCGCCTTCAATCTTTGCCGGATTAAGTCAAGGTCGGCTTTGGGCGTAGCGACGCCTCGCTTGGCTTTTTTCTGAAATACGTGGAGGACAAACACGGCGCGCTCGAAGCGCACCGTATACACTGCCCGATAGGTGTTTCGCTCCAAATCCTCCACGATTTCCAACACGCCTGCCGATCCGAAACCCTTCATCGGCTTGGCTTGTTCGTGCTTCCTGCCGATCTGCGCCAGGTAGAGCGCATACCCGAAAACATCAACAACCTCTTCAGGAAGCGCCAACAAATCACTCTTGCTGCCGCCCACCCAGTACAGCGGCTTCGGGTTCGAGGCTTGCTCCATCGGCACTTCCAGAGTATACCCAAACAGGCATACTCGCAAGGTCAATCCACGGCTTGTCGGCTTCTGGTCGCACAGCTTTCTTCTGTGGTGCTAAACTAATGGCGATGCGGATTTGTTCGTTTCTGCCCTCGGCCACGGAGATTGTCTGCGCGCTGGGCCTCACCGAATCGCTCGCGGGGATTACCTTCGAGTGCGACTACCCGCCCGAAGCGCGAGCGAAAGAGGCGGTCGTCAACACGCGGCTCTCCCAGGCAACTGGGGCGGGTGAAATTGACCGCCAGGTGAGCGAGTTCATGGCCCGGGGCGAAAGCCTCTATCAGATTGACGTCGATATGCTCGAGCGGGTCGCGCCCGACTTAATCATTACGCAGGACCTCTGCCGTGTGTGCGCGGCCTCGCCCGGCGACTTGACAGAGGCGCTCGGGCACCTCGCGCTTCAGCCACAAGTTTTAACGCTCAACCCCAACCGCCTTGCGGAGGTCTGGGAAGATATTCTAACGGTCGGGAAATCAACCTATCGAGCCCGCGAGGCGGAGGCGTTAACGGCCTCGCTCGAGCGCCGCGTGATGGAGGTCGAGCAAGCCGTGTCGCGAGTTTCCAAACGCCCGCGCGTTGCCTGTCTCGAGTGGCTCGACCCGCCCTTTGTGGCCGGACACTGGGTTCCGGAAATGATCGCGAAAGCTGGAGGCGAAGACGTGCTTGGCCGAGTGGCGGAGCCGGGCTTCCGAACCGAGTGGGCGAAGGTCTATGAAGCGCGGCCCGAAATCATCGTGGTCGCTCCGTGCGGGTATCACCTCGAGCAGACCGTCGAGGAATTTCGCGGCATGAAGTTCCCCGCGGGCTGGGAAACCGTGCCGGCGGTGTCGAGCGGGCGGGTTTTTGCCGTGGATGCTTCGAGCTACTTCTCGCGGCCAGGGCCCCGCCTCGCGACAGGAGTGGAAATCCTGGCGCAGATATTCCATCCCGGCCTCATCCGCGTCGACCTTCCGCCAGCCAGCCTCGCGCCCCTGGCCTGATGGCATCTTCCTCTACCATGCAGGCACGTGGATTCCCGATTCCGCGGGAATGACAACGCTAGAAGCGGTCAGGCCCGCCCCTTGGTCGTTCCCGCGAAAGCGGGAACCCAGAGAGCACGCCACAGCGGGCATTTATTGCCGCCGGAAGATCCGGCCGGGCATTCAACGCGGTCCGGCGGCGAGGAGCTCGCTCTTCATCGCCGCGACTCTCCTTCGCCACAACTCGTAGGCGCCGAACAGCAAGCCGCTGTAAAAGAGGCTAGCGGCGAGCGAGTTGCCGAAGAACGGCAGCGCCGCGACGTAGCAGGCCGCAAGGCCCGCCAAGCTCGGGGGATACATCTGGAAGCCGAGCCACACGCCGAAGTTGCTGACCAGGAAGAACGCCGTCGGGCCGGCCAGCGCCGCCGCGACGACGTTTCGCGCGGAGATGCGATTTCGAAGCCAGCCGCCGATTAGGGCGATCAAAGCAAACCCCAGCCAGTCGAGCGGTTCCGCCCACCCCACGCGCATGTGGTACACCCAGGTGGTCAGGAGAATGTCGCTGACCGCGAGCAGCGCCACGGGAAACCAAACTGAATCCCGCCTCTTCAGAAACGCGCCGCCAAAAAGCAGCGCTCCAAAGACCGGAGCGAAATTCGGCGGATGGGGGACGAACCGCACCAGCACCGCTACAATGAAAATCCAGTAAGCCATTCGATCCTCCTTTTATGCCGAGCGCGAAGCCGGCCTCCACGGTCTATTCTACAGGGAAGTTGAGCCTCACGCCGGTAAGAAAATTAAAGTGCAAAGCAGGGAACCCGAATGACTCCTCGTATTTCTGGTTGAGGAGGTTATTGGCCCGCCCGTAGATCTCGATGCCTCGCGAAAGTCGGTAAGAGAACCCCGCGCCGACGAGCTGATAACCGTGATCACTGAAGAAGCATGGTAGCCCGGGCCCGGCCGGCGGCGGCTCGCAGGCAAAGGTCCCGAAGTTCGGTTCGATGTCGAGCGTATGACCGCGGAAAGTGGCCGTGGTATTGAGTGTCAGGCGGCGGTACGCGTACGTCAGCCCGAAGAAACCCGAGTTCCTCGGCCGGCGAACGAGCGGCTGCCCCACTTGAAAAG
>QHZN01000331.1 GCA_003225365.1 Acidobacteriota bacterium | reverse complement strand
CAGCCTGCGGCCAAACCGTCAGGCACGCAGCTAAAATCATACAGACGATGACAACGCCATTGGCGACCAGTTTTTTCACAGTACTCCTCCTTTTGAACACATTCGGGCCGCGCGCACACGCCCACTGCGGCCTCCAACCCCAAGAGGGCAAGACTCAATGAACAATTTCACGCTGGTGACTCTCCCACCGACGCAAGAGAAGCTAGACTTCCAGGTTGGCCGCCAAACTGATTAAACGGGTATCACTCTTGGAAGTGGGCTGTCAAGAGGTAAAAAACCCTATTCCGAATAGGTCTTTTTCACCATGTGAAGGATCTGTTGCGGCTCGCTCGACCCCTGCGGCTTGCCGCAGCGGGGGATGCCTTCCCGCGCGAGCTGTCCCGACAAGGATACCGACAGGTCCGCCAGGTGACCACGCTAAAGCCGTAGCGCAGGCGCACTGCGCTCCAGAGCCCCCTACGCCCCCCGTTGCCCCGCCCGCCAGTGCATAGCGCCCAAGGCAGCTAGGGGGAAGTGACAGGTCGAGGTAGCTGACTTGCGCGACACACGACAGTGAGAGAAAAAGCCTCGATCAGATCGGCCTACCGAATTTCACAGACGGAATCCACGAATTTGAAGCTTACCTGGGCACGATTCCACGCTGGTCGTTTAAGTGCTTTATTTTCAATTGTATTTGGAGGGCCAGTTTGGAAACAGACCTGCCCTTGTTAGGGCGTTCGTTGTCTTGAAATGGACGGCCAGGTCAATTTCGCTTATGGAAGTATTTTAACCAGGGTCCTTTCTATTCGAGATTAACGCCATTCGACGGATCCTGCCGGAAGGACGTATCGAAAATCGCCATCTATGGTCCCGTAACTTTCCTTCAATGCTCAGATGGATTTAAGTGCCTAAAGGGGGCTCTATGCACAAACGTTCGGTCGCACATTTTAAAATTTGGGGACTATTTCTTTGCCTTTTGGCTTTGAGCATTGCTCCTGCCCGACTGGCAGGGCAGGTCATCAAGGGTTCTATTTCCGGACTGGTTGTGGACCAGTCCGGAGCCGCCGTCCCAGGGGCACAAGTGAAGGGGACGAATAGTGGAACGGCCCAGGCCACCACCTCGATAACAGACACGGGCGGAAACTTTCGCATTCCCTTGCTACCCGTGGGAACCTACAGTCTGGAAATAACCAAGACAGGGTTTCAAAAGCTGGTGGTTTCCGAAGTCGGCGTTTCTGCCGGAGTCAACCACGACTTGGGCACACTACAACTCAAGTTGGGCCAAGTCACAACATTGGTGGAGGTCACGGCGGCACCGGTGCAGATGCAAACTTCCGAGGCTGCCGGGAGTAAATGACGTCCGAGACCTTGGCTTCTCAAATACAAATGGCGGAAACGGTTTCTCGGTCAATGGCATCCGGGGTCGGAACAATGACCAGCAAATTGACGGACAGAACAACAACGACAACTCGGTCGCCGGCCCCTACGTGTTCCTGGGAAATGTTGATTTCGTGCAGGAGTATGAGATCACGACCAGCAATTTCGGCGCGGAGTACGGCCGTAATTCGGGCTCGGTGGTGAACATCATTACCAAGTCGGGAACGAACAATTGGCACGGGACAGTTTCTGGGACCGAGGGCAACTCCTCCATGAACACGCTTTCGAACGTCCAGAAGGCTTTCGAGGGGCTGCAAAAAGTTCCGCGGTTCAATGACGAGTTCACCGGCGGAACAGTCGGCGGTCCCATTTGGAAGGACCACGCTTACCTGTTCGGCGGGTTTGACGATGAGATTGTCTCCTCGAGACAAGTCTACTCGACAGGTACCAAAACTCCGACCCCGATGGGACTGGCGCAGCTTGCGGCTTGCTTCCCGGGCAGTCCTACCGTGGCCGCTCTCCAGCAGTTTGGCCCCTACGGCATTGGCGGAGGAAATCCCACCCCCAGCGGAACGATCAGCAACCCGACCTTAACCAACCCGAATACTCTGGTCACCTGCCCTGTACAAATGGGTGGGGTTGAACGCACGCTGCCCACATTCTTCCACGAGTACGATGGGCTTGTTCGCATTGATGTGAACGGGAACACCAATCGCGTTTATGGGCGCTGGCTGTACCAGCACGAAACAAACGCCAACGCTAACAGCTTTGCCACCGCCCCGCAAGGTTATCCGAACAATGTTCCCTCGTTCGGACAGGACTTTGGCCTGAGTTGGACCCACATTTTTTCGCCCACGATGGTCAACGAAGCCCGCATGAGTTATGGCCGCTTGACGGTCGAATTTGGAGGCAACTCCATTGGGAATACCGTTCCCAATCAGACGGCGATCGACACCGCACTCGCAAATATTTCCATGCCTTCGGGGTTCTTGGGTTTTGGTCCTGCCACCAACGCCCCTCAAGGGCGGATTGTGAACACCTGGCAAGGGCAAGATAACTGGACCTACATTCGCGGCGCACACTCGATCAAGGCCGGTATCAATTGGACATGGCAGCGGTCTCCGAACGCCTTCTTGCCCGCTCTCAACGGACAATTTGCATTCACCTCCTTCAGCAATTTCGCGGCGGATCTTCCCAATCAGATCAATGTCGCCGTTGGGACGCCGACGCTTGACTTCCGGGAGGTTGACATTTTCACTTATGCCGGGGACGACTTTAAGGTCAGGCCCGATTTGACGCTGAACTTGGGGGTGACCTACTCCGTTTTTTCACAGCCATCGAACCTGTTCCACAAGATTACCGCGCCCAGGGAATCGAACCCTGCAACGGCCATCTGGGATCCAACTTTGCCCCTTTCTATTCGCACCTTCCCGACCCTTCCCACCCAATACAACAACTGGGGACCCAGCGTCGGTTTTGCTTACAAGCCGGGATGGGGCGGGGGATTGACCGGTCAGGGCAAAACGGTCATCCGCGGAGGCTTTCGGATGGCCTACGACCCCGCGGTCTATAATATCTACTTGAATATGTCGAGTTCTACCCCGCGCGTGCTTTTACAAAGCTTGACCGGAGACACTGCTCTCGCCAATCCCATGTCGGCGGCGCCATTTGGCCCATCGGTGCGGGCACAGCTTGCACCTTTCTTGACCCTCGGGGTATTTGATCCCAGATCATTCAACGAGACGCAAGTAAGTCCGGATTTCCGTCCCGACAAGATTTACAGTTGGTCGTTCGGTGTTCAAAGGGAGCTGACTCGAAACACCGTTCTTGAAGCGCGCTATGTAGCTAACCATGGTACGGACCTGTTTGAGTCCATTAACGGCAACCCCAAAATTGATGGGCTTGCTGCCGCATTCCCTAACTTCGTCCCCTCAGGAGTAAGCCCCTGCCCGGCGGCGAGTGCGGTCGTACCTACTGCGATTGGCCGCGTGAATTGCAATGAGGGTCGGGTTCGCGTCCGGAACAATGGCGGGGTTTCAGACTATAACGGACTGCAGCTCGAGTTCCGCGGCACGAGGATCAAAAACCAGCTGACGATCAGGACAAACTACTCCTGGAGCAAAACCACGGACAACGTCAGCGAGATCTTTAGCACACTCGGCGGCGGCAATTCGCTGGCGATCGCCCAGAACCCCTTCGACACGGTTCACGGCGAGCACGGACTCTCCGGACTCGACTTTCCAAACAAGTGGTCGCTCAGCTTTGTCGAAGAGTTACCTTTTATGCGCTCTCAGAAGGGGATCATCGGCCATGCCTTGGGAGGGTGGCAGATATCCGGAACCTACCTGATTTCGTCCGGTCAACCCTACAGTCCCGTTCAGTTCTGCATCAATTTATGCTCCGGGGGATCGGTCGTTGACAATTCGTTTAACCGGGCCTTCTTTACAGTGTTTGAACCTCTGCGCCCCTATCTGAGCAGTCCGTCCGCCCCGGTCACTTCTGTGGGGGTCTTCGCGGCTGACGCGTGCAACTTTAACGGAACGGGTTGCGCTCTACCACCCAGCCAACTTCTCAGTTGGCAAGATGTCCTGCAAAAGGGAATGGAGACGACGGTGACCGCGAACAGCGTCCGGCTCATCGTCAACGCGCCCCAGGCAAACACGGTCTTCGGCACGCCGTACGGTTCGCTTGGAAGGAATAAGCTGCGCGACTACCACTCAAATATCGCCGACGCAGCGATCTTTAAGGAAACTACTCTCTCAAAGAACAGTGAGCGCACGCGGGCCCAGTTCTTTGTGTCGTTTGCTAACGTGTTTAACCACCCTAACTTCAGCAGCATCGATCCCTGCCTGGCCGACTTGGGCGACAACGGCGAAGGAGATGGGTTTGGGATTCCAAGCCTTCAGGACGGTGGGCACCGCTCTGTCCGCATCGGGCGCAAGTTCATCTGGTAACTGAAGGAACTGCGGGTTGAAACCGGGCAGTGTTTGAGCGCCCTGGCTTACCGGGGCGCTTTTGTTTTATGCCTTGGATTTGGTAATCACTTTCCCGATGAAATTGGAATCGTGGGTTTGTCGAACCCTCAGCACCCACTTACAAGGCCAGGGTCAAAACGGCCCCCAACGGGCGGCGCCACCTTGGTTCCGCGGCT
>QHZN01000149.1 GCA_003225365.1 Acidobacteriota bacterium | reverse complement strand
ACCGGCGCGCCAACCGCGGGCGACAAATTACTCGCTGGCGGCTTGGAGAGGGGAGGGACAACGTCTTCGGGAACGTCCTCCGCCGCAGCCGCTTGGGTGGCTTGCTCGAAGTCAGCGGCCGTGAAGGTTCGGCCCTCAAGCAACGGAATGCGCATGGTTTTGAAGAAATCAGGGCGCGCACCGAGCCTATCGGTCTCGCGGGTAGTCTTTTCGCGTTGAATAGGGGAGTCGCCAGGCCAAAGGCTGCCAGTCAACAACGCATCGGACGAGTAACTAACTGAGATAACGCCGGGCAAGGCGGCGAGCTGCCCCTGCAAGGAACGGTACAGGTTCCGAATCTGCAATTCCTGGTATTTCAGAAGCGTCGGGTCAATGCCGAAAATCAATATGTTACGCGTGTCGAAACCGGGGTTAATGCCGTGAAGGTTTTGAAGCGTCCGCACGAAAAGCCCCGCGCCAACGAGCACCATCGTCGAAAGCGCCACCTGGACGACCACGAGCGCCTTGCCGAGATGAAAGCGCTGGCCTGGCTGCATTTCTCCGCCCGGAAGCGTCGAAGTGTTTTCCTTGAGCGCCGTCGTCAAATTAAGCCTCCCACCAAGGAATGCTGGCGCGAGTCCGAAGAAGACTCCGGTAAGAATCGAGACCGAAATCGTGAACGAGAGGACGCGCCAATCGGGCTCTACCACAAAGGGAAACGGGTTTTCGGAATTACCTAGAATCAGCGCCTCCGTGGCGCGCACGCCCCAGTAGGCGAAGAGAATTCCCAGTGCGCCGCCGGCCAATGAGAGCGTCACGCTTTCGGTCAGAAGCTGGCGCAGAATCCGCCGGCCTCCGGCGCCCAGCGCCAGCCGCACCGCGATTTCCTTCTGGCGCGTGGCGGCACGCGAAAGCAGAAGGCCGGCGACGTTCGCGCAAGCAATCAGGAGGATGAAGCCTACGGCGAACATCAGGACATAGAGCGGCTTCGAAAACTGCCCGCGCTCGCCCGTCAGGGCCTGTTGGGCCGGCACCAGAAGTACCTTCGGGTCATCAGACTCTTTGAAAACACGCTTTCCACCGTTGACCATTTCAATGCGGAAAAGAAGGCTCGCGGCAGCCTGCGCACGCTCGAGAGACACGCCAGGCTTGAGCCGCGCCATGATGACCAGCCACCAGTTGTTAAGGCTCCTTGAATTGGTCCCCCAATCGATGTTCAGCCGCGGAAGCATGGCGAGGGTGAGAAACAGGTCCTGGGTCTTTCCGGGGGAGAGGCTAGTGAAGCTCGGGTCTGCGACGCCGACGATCGTGAAGGGCACCCCATTCAGATAAATCGTGCGGCCGAGAGCTGTGCGATCGCCGCCGAACTCGCTCTGCCAGAAGCGGAAGCTCAGGACAACCGCTGGCGAGGCGGAAAGAGAATCGTCCTCCGGCCCGAGGGTTCGGCCAACTACGGCATTCACGCCGAGGGTTGAAAAATAATTCCCGGAGACCAGTTCGCCACTCGCCATGCGTGCCGCGGCGCTGCCGGCGAGGACCAATTGCGCCGGACCTGCAAATGCCGTGGCTTCAGAAAAGCTATCCTTCTCCGAGCGAATCCGCTCGAAGACGGGATACGGGAACGAGCAGCCGCCAGGATTCTCCTTGCTGCCTTCGGCCGAACAGTCGCCGAAACCGCTGCTTTCAATGCTCCCCCGCCGCTCCCCATGCGCCGTCCAGCGGAGCACCACGAGTTGCGAAGGGTCCCGCGCAGATAAGGAGCGGAGCATCACGGCGTCAATAAGGCTGAAAATGGCGGTGTTCGCGCCGATGCCGAGCGCGAGTGTCAGCACGGCGACGGCGGTGAAGCCGGGGCTCTTCGCGAGCATCCGCAGCCCGAAGCGCAAGTCTTGAATCAGCGTTTCCACTTGGAAACCTCCCACTTGGAGCTTCTTAGCAGGCTGAAGAAGAAGCCTCTCTGGTTGTCATTCTGAGCCCGTTCGCCGTTCCGCTGCGAACGGCCCTGAGCCGGGCGAAGGGGCTCAGGGTAAACTCCGCGAAGAATCCCTTATCAACATTTTCTGTCCCCAAGAGAGATACTTCGCTTCGCTCAGTATGACACACGCACAACATCAACCCCCTGTTAGAATTGACGCTGAAGCCGGCTCGGACGTTAGTTTCGCTTGCTCTCCTATCGCCGCGCCCTTTTCGTCCTCGCGCCAGTGTATGATAATGCCGAAGCGAATTATGGCACCGAAGCGCATTCTGGTCACCAACGATGACGGCATCCACGCGCCAGGGCTTCGCGCGCTCGAGGCGAGTCTCGCCACGCTCGGCGAGGTGACGGTGGCGGCGCCTGAGCGCGAGATGAGCGCCACGAGCCAGTCCATCAGCCTCCACTCGCCGCTGCGCGTCCACGCGCTTGACGAGCGCCATTTCGCCGTCGCCGGAACTCCCGCCGACGCCGTGATCCTCGCCCTCCATCACCTATTGCCCGAGAAGCCGGACCTGGTGGTTTCGGGCATCAATCCCGGCGGGAACCTCGGCGAAAATGTCGTCTATTCCGGAACGGTGGCGGGGGCGATGGAAGCCGTGCTGCACGGCGTCCCGGCGTTTGCGGTCTCGCTCTGCTCGCGGAAGCAGACCGACTTCCGAGTCGCCGCAAATTTCTCGGCGCGGCTGGCGGCAAAAGTGCTTGACGAAGGCCTCCCGTCGGGCATCATGCTCAACGTCAATGTGCCGCGCGGCTCACCAAGCGGCGTGCGCTTCGCCCGCCAGAGCCAGAAAATTTCACAGACCCTCGTGCGCGAGCAGCAGGACCCGCGCGGTCGGAAATACTACTGGCTCGATGAGTCCGTCGCCTTGGAGCAGGTCGAGCCCGATTCCGACTACGCCGCGGTACTGGCCGGTGAAATCGCCATCACGCCGCTTCAGGTGGACCGCACCGATTACAGGAGCCTTAACCATCTTTCCCACTGGCTCGAATCCCTTCAATTAAATGGAAAGTAGGGCCTCGATTCCGTCTCTCGGGGAAACGTGTGGGCCCCGCCCGTCAGTTGAAGGGCTTCAAAAGGGGTTTGACCCGCCGCTCTCTACCTTCCCAGCGTCGAGAAGCCGCGCCCCGTGGTGCACCGTCACTACTTGGATTTCGTCAAGTCGAATCCGGTAGATGAGGCGGTAGCTTCCGAGAATAATCTCCCTGATGTCCTCAATCCCCAACTCCGGAACTACCCTTCCCAAACGCGGATAATTCTCCACGCGGTCCATGGCGCGGAAGGCGCGTTCGGCAAAGATACTTGCCATCTGGGGCGAGTCCCGGGCAATGAAAAGGCAGATCGCATCGAGATCGTCCAGGGCCTGCGGCGTCCACTTTACTTGAGCCATTTCGCCATACGTTGCCGAGCCTCTTGCTGGCTGATCAGCTCTCCACAATCCGCTTGGCCAAGACCCTTTTCCACCTTATAGAGCAGGTAGAGCCGATCCAAGGCGTCCTCAACACCAGCGTCGTCGGGTAGATCCTTAATGGCTTTCAGTATTTTTTGCTTTGTGTCCATTGCAGCTCTCCGAATCTTCTCGTATCCTACCACTGACGGCACATCGGAGGTATGCTTGCTACTTCCATCTATACCAGCCCAAGGCATAACGCGACGCGCTGCCAGTGGCAGCAGACGCCATCTTCGTGACTGCTCCGGTGCATACCAGAGTTAGGTGCTTTTCCTCGGATGTTCCAGCATATAAGCGCGGAGCAAAGCATTGATGCGGGTTTGGTAGCCGCGCCCCCTGTTTCTTATACCAATCGAGCACGTCGCGATCCCCCCGGATGGTTAGCTGCTCCTTCCGCGGCACCAGCTTCACACCCCGTCGCACGACGGCGCGGGCAAACATCTCCGGCGTCAATTCCGGAATATCAGAAAAATCGATTTCTTGGTCCCTTTGCGCGTCTACTCGCTTCCAATCAGTCCGCGACCTCTTTGAAGTAGTTGGTTTCTTCATTCTTGGTCGCCTTCGCCGCTGGCGATCCTCGGTCACTTGCCCCTTGGCCGACGGCGGCTCGCACGGTGTAGGGCTTTGTTCGCCTTCGTCTCAGCGGGGACGTTCGTCTTGGCAAGCCTCAAGAGCAGCCTCAAGACCTGATTAACCGATGCCGAATCGCCAAACGCTCCGGCCACATCGGGATCGAGAAACACGACGTTGGTGCCCCTTCGGTAGGCCTCAAAATGCTTCCCGCGAACGCCTTGGGAGAAGTCGTACTGGGGACGCATCTCGTCGTTATCCTTGTGGGGAACCTGTCGATTCATATTGTTTCCGTTCTCCGCGAGTTGCTTCGCGGGCGCTGATGATGCGTGTCCGCCCTAAGCGTTCGGTGTAAGCGACCACTAGCAGACGCCCAGCCGCGGACAGGCCCGTGCTGAGAAACCGAAATTCTCCCTCCGAGTGGTCCGGGTCTCGAATCACAAGCTCCAATGGGTCGCCGAACACGGTCATCGCTTCGGCGAAGGTGACGCCGTGCTTCGCGAGGTTCCGTGCTGCTTTGTCGGCATCCCATTCGAACTCCATCCATGGATTCTAAACCCGATTGGAGGCAGCGCACAGCCGCGAGCCGTGAGTACGGCGCCCCTCAGTTGTTTGCCCGTCGGCTATCCAGAGGGTTGAAAGCCTCTGGTAAAACGAGAAAATTATAACACGCGAAGACGTGCTCCACTGCCGGGGCGAGTGGACGCGCCGAGCCGGGGCCGCCGTAGGATATGTTATAAAGAGCTGCCTGGCCGTTATGTCTAAAGTCCGAGTCCGATTCGCGCCCAGCCCCACCGGCCATGTCCACGTCGGAAACGCCCGCACGGCGCTATTCAACTGGCTTTTCGCGCGGCACGAGAACGGGGCATTCGTCTTGCGCATCGAGGACACCGACGTCGAGCGTTCCGAGAAGCAATTCGAGGATCAATTGCTCGAAGACCTGCGTTGGTTTGGATTGGACTGGCACGAAGGGCCCGACGTCGGCGGCCCGCACGGTCCCTATCGCCAGTCCGAGCGCAAAAATTTGTACGCGCAATTTGCGAAGGAGCTCATAGGCAGCGCCCGCGCGTATTACTGCTTTTGCGCGCCGGAGCAATTGGAATCCGAGCGCGAAGAAGCCCTGAAGGCGGGCCGCCAGCCAAAGTACAGCGGCCGCTGCCGAAATCTCGCGGCGGAAGATGCGGCGCGAAGGGTAAATGGCGGCGAGGCCGCGGCGGTGCGGTTGAAGATCGAGCCGGGCGAATTCCGCTGGCACGACTTGGTCCACGGCGAAGTGGTTTTTTCGAGCGAGGTCATCGGCGACCCCATCCTCGTGCGCTCGGACGGCCATCCCGCCTATAACTACGCCGTGGTCATTGACGACCGTCTGATGGAGATCTCACACGTCATTCGCGGCGACGATCACATCTCGAACACGCCGCGCCAGCTCGCGCTCTATCGGGCTTTGGGCTGGGAGCCGCCTATCTTCGCGCACCTTTCGACCATCCTCGGCCCCGACCGCTCGCGGCTCTCGAAAAGGCACGGCGCAACCTCACTCCAGAATTTCCGCGAGGAAGGGGTCCTGCCCGAGGCGCTGCGAAATTATCTGGCCTTGCTCGGCTGGTCACCGGCCGACGGCAAGACTGAAATCTTCGAGGGCAAGGTGTTGGTGGAACAGTTCTCCCTTACCCACGTCACGAAAAGCCCCGCGGTGTTCGATCCCGAAAAGCTCGCGTGGATGAACCGGCACTACATGAAGGCCGCGCCCCCCGAGCGGCTGGCCCAACTGGCAGCGCCTTTCCTTGTCAAAGCGGGGTATCTCTCGGAGCCGCACAGGCAGGCGACGCTGGCCTGGCTCGAGCGAGTTGTGGACGCCGTTCTCAAGAATCTCGACCGGCTCGACCAATTGCCGGCCGCGGCTCGCTTGGTTTTCGATTACGAAGCCGCGTCGACAATCTCGGGCGGCGAAACGCGGCACGTGGCGGAGGACGAAGCCGCGCGACAGGTGCTTACGTCCTTCATCCCCAAGATCCTCGCGGAGCAAGCCTTAACCTTTGAGCGCTTTCGTGAAATCGCCAAGGAAGTCCAAAAGGAAACGGGGAAAAAAGGCAAAGACCTGTTCCACCCCATCCGCGTCGCCATCACCGGCGCGGTCTCTGGGCCGGAGCTCGAAAAGCTCATTCCGATTTTCGAAGAAGGGGCGAGGCTGAAACTCGCACGGCCGGTGAAGAGCACTGCCGAGCGGCTGCGCGAATTCGCCGAGGCCGCGAAGTTAGGTTAAGGTTGGAAAAGATGAACGACGCGGCGAAGCGCGGAGCAGGGCACCCTTCCGAGGGCATTTATGGAGTTCATGCGGTTCGAGAAGCTCTCGAGAGGCGGGCCATAGACCACGTACTCGTCGCGGAGGGGCAATCGAGCCGCCGGGTCCAGGAGGTTATCAACCGCTGTCGCCAAGCGGGTATCTCCGTGCGGTTCGCCCCGCGCCAGGCACTGGATCGTGCGGCGGGCACGGCGCACCATCAGGACGTGGTGGCGGTCTGTTCCGCCAAAGCGTATGTCGAAGTGGAGTCGCTCCTGGCGGCTCCCCATCCTTTACTGGTGGCGCTTGACGGGGTTGAAGACCCGAGAAATCTCGGGGCGGTGGCGCGCGCAGCGGTGGCCGCCGGGGCGGACGGGCTGATCATCCCGGAGCGGCGGGCGGCGGGGCTGACCCCTGCTGCTGCCGGGGCATCGGCTGGGGCACTCGAACACGTAAAAGTGGCGCGTGTTCCAAATCTGGTTCGGGTGCTCGTGGACTTGAAAAGATCGAACGTATGGATTTACGGGTTCGAGCCGCAGGCGACGAAGACCTACCTCGAACTCGATTACCGCGCGGCGTGCCTCCTGTTGTTCGGCGGGGAGGGGCGTGGGCTGCATCGTCTGGTGCGCGAGGCCTCGGACGAGCTGGCGCGGATTCCACTTCATGGGCCGGTTGAGTCGCTCAACGTCGCGGTGGCGGCGGGGATTGTGCTCTTCGAAGCGGCACGGCAGAGGGCGGCCGAGCCTTAGTGTGCTGTCCCGCGCAATTCTTTACGGCAACCACTCCCTAACCCCCTCCTTCGAAAGGAGGGGAGCCAGCATAACTCCCCTCCTCTCTGAGGAGGGGCAGGGGGTGGTGACAATGCCGCGTCAATAAATAAACGGGACAGCAAATTAGAGACCGAAGGCGCTCCGTCGCCAAGGCTGTCGGGCACCCTCTTATCCAGGCTGAGGAACGTCGGGTGGCTTGGTCAACTTTGAGCCCTCGACGCGGAATCCAGGATGACAACGCTCTTCGCCAGACGTTCATCCAACGGAAGGAGGTCGCTCGCCCCAAAGTCTTGCCATGCGCCGAATACAAATCCCATTCCTCCCGGTTCTTCTTCTGCTGTTGCCAGGCGCGAGTCCGGTCCGAACGTCTCGCGGCTTCGGCCAGCAAAGTGAGCGCGAGGTGTCCGGCCAAAAAGCCCCCGAGGGCGGCGAGAAATCCCGACCGCAGCAGGACCCCGACGTTTCGAAGCAGGCCGCCGGCATCCGCATAAGGTCGAACCTGGTGGTGACGCCAGTGACCGTCCTCGACGGTTCGGGCCAATTCGTCTACGGCCTCTCGGAGCAGGATTTTCAGATTTATGACAACGGCATCGTGCAGCGTGTGACGGATTTTGAATCGGAGCTCCGCGCGCTGAGTGTGGTCATTTTGGTGGAGACGAACAACACCACGGGGCCGCTTCTCGACCAAGTCCGGCCGCTGGGCCCCATTTTCACCAGCATGTTGCTCGGCGCGGAAGGCCAAGCGGCGGTTGTTACCTATGACGACCGTGTGCGCAGCGTCCTGGATTTTTCAGCGGACGGCGATTTGCTCGACAAGACTTTCAAGCACCTGGCGGTTTCGGGACGAGGGGCGCGGCTCGACGATGCCCTGTGGCGTGCCTTGGCGTTGCTCGAGTCGCGCCCAAAATCCGACCGCCGAGTCATCATTGCCTTCGCCGACGGATTCGACTCCGGAAGCGAAACCCGTCGGAACGCCATCATCCGGCGCGCCACCACCGACGGCATTGGGATTTACGGGTTGGGCTTCAGCCCTTCGCACGAGCTTCTCGTGAACCCGGCGGAGACCCACCACCAGAGCCCTCTCGATCAAAACGTCACGCGGCCCACGCCTTCGGGCGAACCCCCCACTCCCAGCGCTTCCGACGCGACCTACGGCACGCCCGTCCCGGGCATCCCCATCTTGACCGATACCGGCCGGATCATTCACTCGAAGTTTGCGAAAAACTTGCTCGAGTATTACGCCGGCTACACGGGAGGGGTATTTTATTCCCACTGGAAAGAGAAGGCCCTCCAGAACCAATTGCAGCAGGTCGCTTCCGAGATTCAAAGCCAGTACGAGCTTGGTTACGTTCCCAGCACGCTCCGGCAGATGGGCTTTCACCGCCTACAAGTCAAAGTGAGCCGCCGGGGCTTCAAAGTACGGACGCGTGTGGGCTACTTCTATGGGGGTACCACGCCCTAGCACTACTACGTCAAGTTCGCTTTCGTTGTATGAAGTGGGGAGTGCTTCGAGCCGCAGAGCGGCGGTGCCGCGCATGTGGGATGGCCCACGGCGTGAGCCGTGGGTGAGGAAAGACTCCCTCACCCCTATCCCCTCTCCGCGTCAGCCAACGGGGAGAGGGATGTCGAAAGCGGGGTGAGGGCTCCCTTTCCCAGGGCTGACGCCGTGGGCCACATACTTTCGGCCCTACGGGCCTGTAAAGCACCGCTGTTGGCACCTCGGTGTACCCGTTTTCCTAATTCCCTGACATGGTAGTAGTTGCCGCCCAAGACTTTCCCCGCTGTGGCAGTTTTAGGAATGCCCGAGCGTCCTTCAGTAGTAGTCTTCGTGGCTGTAGACTTCAACGCGCTTGCCGGATTTAAGTTCGATCTCTGCGAGGTAGGGCTGCATGGTTTCAGGAGTGACTTCGAGGACCAGGCCTTTGGGGTTTCCCGCCCTGCCCGACGGCAAGGCAGGTTCGGAATAAATCACCACGAAAAAGCGATTCCGCTTCTTGGAGATGATGGGCATGGCCGCCGCAGGACTCACCTCCCACCGAATGTTGAGCTTCCGGACTTTAGGGCTGAGGCTGGGCCGATACTGCATGAACATAATGGAGGCGTAGGAGACAGTTTCCGTCCCGTCGGGGCAACGAAACGTCAGCGCCTCGGTTTTCAGCTCCAAGCCTCCGCTGCAATCGCGCAACAGGGATTGCATACCTCCTGCGTATTTGAACTTCCGGGCCGCTTTGGATCGGGGCGCGAGCGTTCCCGTGAAGGCTAAGATCGCGGCGAGTGCCCCCACCGCCCTTATCCGCGAGAATCTTCGCCGCCCTTGCCCATGCGCTTCTGCCATTTTCAATCCTCTGAATCCCTCGGCGTGCGGAGACGCGCCGCGCGCGCTCAGAAGCCGCCGGGTATCCCGTTGGCGGCAGGCCAGTCTTCGGAAGGAACCTGGACCTCCAGGTACCATGGGACGGCGAGCGACCCAAAGCGCGCGGGCTGGAAGGTCCAAGCGGCGAAATGCTGGCGCATGCCTTCGAACTTTGCGGGGAATGCGGGCGCCGGATCCACGTCGAGCGCTTTGCCTCCCTCGCTGACCAGAACACGAATATGGATGGAGGATGCCTGAGGAAGGTTGTCGGGCCTGCCTGCGGAGGCAGGTTGGCTCAGCACCTGAGGCGGGCGCACCTGGCGCGCGAAATCAACTTCGGGCTGCGTCGGCATGGATTTAAGGTCTTTGATGCGCAGGTTGAAGACCACCTCGACGTCGGTAACAAAATCACGAGGGCCGGCGGAAGTCCGGTAGGGAGCGTATCGCCAGCGGTGGAGGTTGATGAGCGCGGCGGCAGCCAGAAGAGGATGTCCTCGCAGCACGTGCGCTTCCGCCACTTGGCCCTCTTGGTTGACGAGAATTCGAATTCGCACGTGGCCCTGGATATAGTTGTCATGGGCGAGTGGCGGGTAACCGGGCTTTGGGTTGTCCACCAGCAGGCGTTCAGCGGTCTTGCGGTCGAGTAAGACAGGGCGATCCTGCGGAGGAACCGCTTGGGCGAGTGAAGTCGTGGTTGAAAACGGGGCGCACGCGCCGGCCAGGAGGGCCGCAGCGACGACGTGTTGCCATCTAGTGCCCTTCCAACTTTTTGAAACTAATCCCCATAAGCAGGATGTCGAGGGCCGTACCGCGTCGTTGCCCACCCGCCAGGCGAAAGATCGGGGCGCTACTGGTGTGGTACGGGCCGAGCCGAAGCTGTGCAAGATGGAAGAGTAGCGCATGGCCTAATTAAGTTGGAACTAGCCATCGGATTCGAAAATAACTTGGGCAATGGCGTATCGGTCCGTGTGGGAGATAGACAGAGAACTGCGATGGACGCGCAGCCGGCGGCCCACTTCGAGCGCTTGCCCCACGAGCGTCAGTTCCGGCTTTCCGCTGGGAAGGTTTCGGACCTCTACGTCCAGCCAGCGCACCCCGTTCCGCCATCCCGTGCCGAGGGCCTTGAAGGCCGCTTCCTTGGCCGCAAAGCGCGCCGCGTACCGCTCTGCCTTGTTTTTAAACCGCTCGCAATATTCGATTTCGAGGGGCGTGAAGATGCGCCGCGAGAACCGGTCCCCGTGGCGCTCCAGAGCCTGCTCGATCCGCGCGGTCTCTGTGATGTCAACGCCAGTCCCGACGATCATGCCGCCCTAAACCCAATGAGAAGTCCTCACCTTAACAGACTCGATTCCAAGTTTCAAACTTTGGCCGCCCCGCGGGGGCGGAAAGGCGTGGTATATTGGCTCTTGCTCCCCCACGCTTTTCATCTCCAACGCGGTGACGGACTCGAGTGGCTCGAATGCGGCGCAATCGCGCGCCTCGAATGGGCTCGGCACGGGTTCAGTCTCCGCCGGGGTGGCTCGAGCGCCGCCCCTGCCCAGGGTTTGAACCTCGGCTTCACGCTCGCGGACTCAAGGGAGGCGGTCGAAGCCAACCGCCTTCGGTTTTTCCGCGCCCTCGGGGTGGACCGCTTCGCGCTCGCCGACCTCCAGCAGGTTCATTCCGCGCGCGCCTGCCGCGCCACGCGCGCCGGCGGAGGCGTGGCCTACATTTCAATGGACGCCGCCGCGCCCGCGCCGACCAGACTGCCAGCGCAGGCCAGCCTCAAGCCCGAGGCCGATACTCTGGTGACCGACGAAGCGGAGGTTTTGCTCGCCATCCGGACTGCGGACTGCTTGCCTATCCTCGTCGCCGATTCCGACCGGCGCGCCATTGCCGCTGTCCACGCGGGCTGGCGAGGGACGCTCGCGGGCGTCGCCGAAGCCGCTATCGCCGCGATGGGCCGCGCCTTCCGGTCGAGTCCCCCAAACCTCGTCGCCGCCCTCGGCCCTTCGATTCGTTCCTGCTGTTATGAAGTCGGCCCGGAAGTCGAGGAGGCCTTTCGCAATCGCTGGCCGGGAAGTGAAACCTTTTTCCAACGGCGATATCCGAACGCGCGGCCGATGCTCGACCTCGCCGCGGCCAACCTCGCCCAGCTTCACCGATCCGGCGTCCCCTCCTCCCAAATCCACGTCGCGGAATTTTGCACGGCGTGCCGCACCGATCTGTTTTTTTCCCACCGCAAAGAAGGCGCGCGGACAGGCCGAATGATGTCCGTCATCGGCATCAAGCCCCTGTAACAAGGCCGTCTGGGCCGTGCGCCCCGACGAGTCGGGGCTACGAACCGCGAGACGGCGGCCCCTTGACGATGCGTCCCCCTCATCGGTGTGGACGCGGACGGTTTCTTCGCGGCGCGCCTTGCGATAACGCGCATCTTCATCCAAACTGTGACCAGCAATGCGGGACAAGGTCTACCTTTTCGGCGTCCTTATGGTGGCGGGGCTGCTGCTCTACGCCGGCTGGTGGCTGTTCCAGGCCAACGTGGTGGCCCCCTGGGGACTCACGTTTGCAGGCACAACAGGGGTGGGAGTCCTAGGCATAACGCTCTACCGAGTCCAGGCGGAGCTTCGGGCGAGCCGCCGGGAATTGGCGCGCAAGGACGCAGAAATAAGTTTCGCGCGCGAAGTTCAGGAAGCGCTCTTCCCGCGGCAGTTGCCGAAGGACTCGGGTCTTGAATTCTCGGCCACTTGCCTCCCCGCCCGAGGCATCAGCGGAGATTACTACGACGTTCTGGGGTGCCCCAGCGGGCGCGTGGTCTTCGCCATCGCGGACATCAGCGGGAAGGGCATCTCGGCCGCCATTTTGATGTCGAACCTTCACGCCGTGCTGCGCGTCTTGGTGGGCGAAGGCCGGTCGCCGAAAGAAACCTGCTCGCTGATCAACCGTCACATGTACGAGGTCACGCAGGGTTCGAGGTTCGCCACCCTCTTTTACGCCGAGTGGTGCCAGGCCGAGCAACGCCTGCGCTTCGTCAACGCCGGGCACACTCCGCCCTTATTGTTTACGGCGGACGGTTCGAAGACTTTACCGGCCGGAAGCCCGCCGCTCGGATTGCTGCCAAACGTTGAGATTGAAGTCGGCGAGACGGCGCTCCAGACGGGCGACCTGCTCGTTGCCTGTTCCGACGGGATCACCGAAGCGGGAGTAGATGCGGGTCGAGAGTTCGGTGAGGCGCGCTTGGCGGCCCTGGTGGCCGGGCAGCTCGGAAAGCCCTTGGATGCTATCCAGGCGGAAGTGCTCCGGGCGGTTCGCAGTTGGGCGGGACCGGAGCCCGAGGACGATATGACTTTGATGCTGGTTCGAGCCACGGGCGGCGCCCTGCCTGCGCCGAGGTCGCCGACGCTCCAGAGCTCTTGCGACGGAGCACTTCGGCAGGCAGGTAAGGAGGCAGTATGAAAATCGGTGGGCACGGAATTCGCGAGCACTTACAGCTTTTTGCGCCTCTGTTCGCGCTGATTGCAGCGGTCTGGGTGCTGCGTATGGTGGCTGATTATGCCGGCGCCCCTCACGGGTTTGTGCATGTGGTGAGCGTGAACATCGCGGGCTCGATCTCGATCCTTATTGCCGTGTTCCTGATGCATGTCAGGAAATTCGGCGGTTACGCCAACGTCGCCGCCGCAACCTTCATGCTGACCTTGTGGAAAGAGCTGCTGATCTGCGCCGCCATCGCTTTTACAGCCTTCACGGGCCTTGCTACTATTTACGCGGCCCCGGAATTCTCCGGTCGGCCGGGTCACCCCTTAACCCCCGGGTGGCACATTATTGGCCAATTGACCTTCGGCCTGGGCCTTCAAACGCTTTTCGGCTCGGCCATGGGCTGCCTCATTCTCTGGATTCTTCGGGTGCTCGTTCCGCCGGCCCAGGTAACCAAATCAACCAGGCTTTAAAATGATCCGAGTTTCAAGTCAGGCCGTTTCTTGAACCTGACAACAAACTGCAGATGGTGGTCCTTCCTTACTGACTTCTGATTTCTGGCTTCTAGCTTCTAACTTCTGCCTCCTGATTTCCCGCCAGGCTCAACTGCCCGCACGCCCCCATCACATCACGCCCGCGCGAGATGCGGATGAAGGCCGGCACGCGGCGTTCGCGAAGAATCTGCTGAAAAGCCAGGACGCGTTCGAGCGGAGGAGCGCGGTAGGGCAAGTCGGGGCCGGAGTTGTAAGGGATAAGATTGATTTTGGCGCGAATCCCTTCGACGAGCTCAGCCACGCGGCGAGCGTCGTCGTCGGAGTCGTTAACGCCGGCGAGCAGCACGTATTCAAAGGTCAGCCGCTCGCGCGCCGGGAGCCGATATTCTCGGCACGCCTTCGTCAGCTCGCTCAGCGGATATTTTCGATTGATAGGCATGAGCGCCGTCCGCTCCTCGTCGGTCGAGGCGTTGAGCGAAACTGCGAGGCGCGGCCGCACCCGCTCCCGCGCCAAATCGTAAATCCGCGGCACAATGCCGGCCGTCGAAACCGTGATGCGGCGCGCCGGAATCGCCACACCCTCAGGGTCCGCGAGGATTTCGACGGCCTTGACGACTTCGGCGTAGTTGAGCAGCGGCTCGCCCATCCCCATGAAGACCACGTTCACGCGGCCCCTCAAGCCGCTTGCCTCGAGGAGCGTTAGGACTTGCCCGGCCATCTCGCCCGCCGTCAGGTTGCGCTTCAATCCCATCAGACCGGTGAAACAGAATTTGCAGTCCACGGCGCAGCCCGCCTGGCTGGAAATGCAGAGCGTCGTGCGCGCCTCGTCCGGCATGAACACGGCCTCGACTTTTTCGCCGTCTTCGAGGCTCAGGAGATACCGCACGGAGCGGTCGCCGGAGGCAAACGCTCGCTCGATGGCCGGATATCGAATGATGGAGCGCTCGGCGAGGCTTTGGCGGAATTTCCGGTCCAGGTCGGTCAGCGCCGCGAAGTCCTTGACGCGCCGCGCGTAGAGTCCGTGGTAGAGCTGCCGGCCGCGATACGGGGGCTCGCCTGCCGCGCGCGAGAAATCTTCGAGCTCCCGCCGCGTCATGCCAAGAAGGTTCCGCGGTCGTGTTTCAATAGCCATTGCCATGGTCTCACCAGAGGAGCGAAAAGGGTTCGCCCTCGGCAGGCGCCGCCAATTCCTCGCCTTTTGTGAATCGTAGCACGCGCCCGTCGCGTGGACAATCGAGGTAGGGCGCACGGGAGGGTCGAATCCTGGAATCTTATTGACAATCCCGCCGGATGAATCAGAATCCGAAGCGCGGAGAATTCCGATGAGCCCTCGCCGCAAAGATCCGGAGTTGGCCGACCGCCGTCGCGAGGCGCTGGTCAAAGCCGGCTATGCGGAGATTCTCGAGAAGGGCATTCAGGCGGTGACGATTGATTCCGTGGTGGCGCGGGCAGGCTCCTCGAAAGGCGGCGCGCTCTACTATTTCCACACCAAGGACGACTTGCTTTATGGAGTGCTCGAGTGGCTGCTGGCGGAGATGGCTCGCGCCCTCGACGAGATCGCCGAGGGTGGCGGCTCGGCGCGCGCGCGCTTGGCCGCCGAGCTCCAGATGCTGTTTCACAGCGCCGAGGTCAACCGTAAGTTCTATCTGGTGCTCTTCGACTTTCTCGCGCTCGCCGAGCGGGGGGAGCGATTTCGGGAACTCGTCTCCGGGTTTTTCCGCGGCTGCCTCCGCCGCGACATGCGCGTCGTCGAAGAGGGAGTGAAGCGCGGCGAATTCAGGCGCGTCGAGCCGGAAACCGCGGCGGCGACGATACGGGCGCTAGCGGACGGCTTCTGCCTCCAGTGGCTGATTAACGCGGGTGAAACACCGATCGAAGCCTATCGCGACCGCTGCCGGGCGGTGCTCGGCACGTTCCTGTTGAGATAGGCGCTGGCGCGCGGCGGGGGCTCCGCCTAAGCCGATGTTTCAGGACCTCGTATCGAGCTTTCTCGTTGTCCTCGTCGTTGTGGGCGTTCCGGTGCTCGCCTGGCAGACCGCCCACAACCCGGAGATCCGCTCCCTTCCTCGCACCGCGCTCTACTTTTCAGCGGCGCTGTCCGAATGGATTTTGGCGGCCCTAGCGGTGGGGGTCACCCTCGGTGCCGGTCCCCGGTTTCCGGACTTGGGATTTCGCGCACTTCCCTTGACAACGTTCTTCGCCTGGACCGCGGGGCTCGCGGCCCTCACAATCGCGCTGCTGGCCTTGTTGTTGGTTTTCGAGCGGCGCGGGTGGTGGCCGGAGGAATCTCCGCTCGTCCACTTGTTGATTCCTGAGACCGCGCGCGAGAAGCTGTGGGCGGTCTTGGTGCTCGCCCCAACCGCAGCAGTTTGCGAAGAATGGATTTATCGCGGCTACCTGCTCGCGCAACTGGCCAAGTGGTCGCACTCGGAAATCTTGGCCTGGGTCGCCTCGTCCGTCGCCTTCGGTCTGACGCACGTTTATCAAAAGTGGGCCGGCATGTCGCGCGCGGGGGCGCTCGGCGCCTTGCTGGCCTATCCGGTGGTCCGCTACGGAAGTCTTTTTCCCTCTATCGCCGCGCACTTCTTGATTGACGCCGTGGCGCTCGCGTGGCTGGGGCCGAAGTTTTTGACGCGGGTGGGCGCAGATCGAGTGAAGGGTCAGGGGGTTTCTGAAACATAGGCGACGATGTTCAACGTTCCGACATACTGATCGGCGGGAAGATCGAGCCCCTCCTCGTTGATCTGAAACATCTCTGAAACATCAAGGACTCTTTCATTGATCCTTGTTTGTTATTTGCGCCGGTGACTTTGACGCTGGAGACCTCAAACGCGACATTCGTTCCGCAGGCGCTTCCCGCGAAGCTTTCAAGGTGCTCGGCAGACTCGGCCGGTGGCCCTGACCCCTCGAATGCGCTCGGGGTCCCTGAGTGAAGTCGAAGGGAGCCCAGTCGAAGGGCGCGGGCTTTGACGTGCGACACCGGGATCACAAAACGCCCTCCCAGTCGAGGCTGAAGCGGGCCTGATAGTGAAACGCAGACCCGGACTACTTGATTTCGCGGCGGAAGGTTCCAGTTGATCGTCCAAGCGTGAGCTGGGCTGCCTTCGGAGGTCGCCCCGTTCAAGTCGAACGTAACCGGCCCCGGGGAAGCCAAGGCGATACCGAAAGTGGCCCGCTTGGTGGCGATCAGTTGAACCGATTGGCTGGCCCTGAGGCTTCGACATTGCTCGGCCTCCCTCCCTTCGACACTGCTCAGGGACGGTGAGCAAAGTCGAACCGTGAGCGAAGTCGGAGGGAGGGAGCTT
>QHZN01000148.1 GCA_003225365.1 Acidobacteriota bacterium | reverse complement strand
CCACAGAGGATGGCCGCCACCATCCGTTGAAACCTGCCACTTACCGCCTTGGCCGGGGAATGGCCGGACATAAACTTCAGAGCGCCCAGTCTCACCACTCTCATAGGCGATCCAATGCCCGTCGGGCGAAAACACAGGTAATGTCATTCCCCCTATGATGCCGCCCAAGTATTGTTGGGCCTTTCGTTCGCCCGCGACGGGAAGCAACCATATGTCAGCTCGGGTTGTGGGATCCAACTCCGAGAAAGCCAGGAGCCTCCCATCGGGAGAGAACGAGCCAGCTAGCACCCAGTGTTCCCGTCTGGTCAGCAACTCCTCCGTGCCACTGCCGTCCGCAGGCCTCCAATAGAGGCCGTATCGACCGTCGCGAAAAGATGTGTAGACGACTCGCTGGCCATCGGGAGTCCATTCCGGATCCCTGTTGTCCCCTTCAGATGTCAGCCTCGTCAGGACCGTGCGTGCCAGCTCAAAGACCCAGATATTATATGTTGCCCCTTCGATGGTCATGGCGACGCGGGTACCGTCTGGGGAAAGCGAGAGGTCTTCGTACGGGCGCCGGTCTTTCGCAAGCTCGCGCGGAACGCCGTTTCGGTCCACGGAGACGAGAGCGTTCTCTGGTAAGACCGGCTGGCCAGGGATGTACGCGATTGTCCCCTTGCCGGAGACGCTGAGATGGGCCACCCCGGAGATTGGGTCGGTCAAGACCCCTTCAAGAATCGGAGCAGCCGGGCCAGTCACGGTCAAGTGGTCCAGGTCGAAGGGCGCGGCCAGGATGGCTCCCTGGTGGGCGTAGATAAGCTGGCCGGTTGGGAGGTAGTGCGGATTCGTTCCCCCCTCGATCACCGTTTTCTGCTCGCCGGTTTTTAGAGAGAGTACGGCGATCCTTGCGCTTTCGAAAGCCACCCCCGTCGAGGCGGTAAAGAGGATAGCTTCTCCGCCGGGCAGAAATTCCGGTAATGTGTGCCAATACTCGCCTCGCTTCGGATCTGGCGTAGTGAGCACTTGAGGTTTGCCGCCCGCCGCTGACACTTTGCTCAATCCCCCATACACATTTCCGGAGAGCACGATCGTGTCGTCACCACCCCAGGTACCTACTCCCGGGGTCGCATCGGCGAGCGTCAGCACCGGCCCACCGGCTACGGCAACCTTTTTGAGCTTGCCGTCAGCAAAGAACCCTATCCATTGCCCGTCTGGAGAGAAGAATGGTGTGATTGCGTCGTCCGTACCTGCGATTGGCCTTGCCTCGACCCGGTCCAAATCTCGCACGTAAAGCTTGGTGCTTTTGCCCCCACTTGCGATATAGGCCAGGCGGGAGCCATCCGGCGACGCGCTGACGAGCTGGAGAACGCTGCCGGAAAGATCCGAAAGATCGGTGCCTGATGGAAGCGTGAGCGAAAATGAGAAGCGGACGGCGCGCGGGGGAGTTGACAGCGTGCTGCGCCGAAGCCTGCCGCTCGCCAATCCGATCAGTATCAACGAGAGCAAACCTGCAAGCGCCCAGGGCAAAACTTGAGTCCAAGTGCTGCGGCGAGGGGCAACGGCGAGAACCGTCGGCCGCCCCGCAGGTATGGGCTCGGCCAAGGCTTTTTCAATTGCGATCCGAGCTTCGCCGATATCCCGCAGTCGGCGCTTCGTGTCCTTCTCAAGGCAGCGCTCGATCAACTCTCGAATGGCCCCAGATGTCTCGTGGGGCAGCAGGTCCCATTCCGGTTCGGACTTGATGATGGATGCCAATGTATCCGAGACCGTTTCGCCGCTAAATGCCTTCTTTCCCGTCAACAACTCAAAGAGGACGCACCCGAACGCCCAAATATCAGTGCGCTTATCTATGGCCTTCCCGCGCGCCTGCTCGGGGCTCATGTACGCCGCGGTGCCGAGAATTGTCCCGGCACGCGTGGCCGCGGCGCTGAGGGTTGGCGACTGGCTAAGATCCGTCTCGGGGACCTCCGCTTCCCGAGCCTTCGCAAGACCGAAATCCAGCACTTTAACGGCGCCCTCGACTGTGACCTTGACGTTTTGGGGCTTCAGGTCGCGGTGGATGATGCCTTTCTCGTGCGCCGCTTCGAGGCCTTCGGCGATCTGCCGCGCGAGTTCCAAAGCTTCTTTCACGGGAAGCGGGCCACGCCCAAGCCGCTCGGTGAGCGTGATGCCCTCGACCAGCTCCATCACCAGCCAGGGTGTCCCATCAGCGTCCTCGAGGCCATGGATTGAGGCGATGTGCGGGTGGTTCAGGGCGGCCAGAATCTGCGCCTCGCGTTGGAAACGCGCCAGCCGCTCCGCGTCCTTGGCAAAAGCTTCCGGCAAGACCTTGATGGCGACGTCGCGCTCGAGCCGCATGTCATGCGCACGGTAGACTTCGCCCATACCCCCGGCACCGAGCTTATCGAGGATGCGGTAGTGGGAAACGGTCTTGCCGATCATATGGAGCCACTTGCCCTGTGTTGGGGGTATCGTAGGACGAGGTCTTCGTGAAGTCAATCGGGCCTCGAACAGGTTGTTTTTGTCATGTCCAAGGACTATGCTTCATGGTATCTCCGCCAACAAGGGGGTCTCACATGGCTGCGGACCCAGTCGAAGTTGATCCCAAGCACTACGTAGTCGAATTCGAGAATGACCGGGTCAGGGTTCTGCGCGTCAAATTCGGACCCCATGAGAAATCCGTGATGCACGCGCATCCCGAAGGAATTTCGGTTTCGCTCACCGGGAGGGACATGAAATTCACTTTACCGAATGGCAGGATGCGACACCTCCTTGGGAGGGCCGGTGACGTCGTGTGGTACGAAGCACATGAACACTTGGCCGAAAACCTAAGTGCCCAGCCCTATGAGAGCATCCATATCGAGTTGAAAAAGTAGGCCGGCGATCCCGCGGAGGAGGCTACTGGTGGCTAAGAAGAGGAAATCATGGCCAAAACAAAGCAGCTTACTGTCCCTTAGCGACAACCGACCGGGAACGCTGGCCTTTGTGGCGAAGGCTTTAGGGGACATGAAGGTGAACGGCGTCAATTTTCTGACGACTACTTCGGGAGCCGAGGGTTCGGGGCAGCTTCTCGTGGACACCGCGAACAAGGCGAAGCAGGCATTGGAAGGTCCGGGGCTGTCTTACAGTGAGGCGGATGTGTTGCGAGTTGCTCCAAGAACGCCCCTTCATGCCCGTTCTTGATTGGGATTTTAAGAAATCTGGCAACGCCCCGAGCGGATTGTCGCCCACCCGGAAGTTACTCTCCGGTTGTCCGCCAAGGAATTCATTCGCCCGCCTCACGGGAAGTTGCAGCCGTCCGGATAGTTCTGGCGCTGTTAGCGATTCGGCCTGAAAAGTGGCTTCCCGCCAAATGAGGGCCGCCACGCAGTGAAGGGTGCCCTTCGTGAACCCGCCGTGCCAAGTGCTTGGGCGCCAACCAAGATTGCCTTCAGCGACGAGAAGAACTTCGAGTGCTTGGCGAGCACTGGAGTACACCCACCAGAGAAAAACTTTCTATAAGCGGAGCCCTGGAAAGCAAACCGAGAGTGTGAGAGGCTACCGCTGCCTGTCCTCTATTGATCATTTACCTCGTAGATTGAGCGAAATTAGAGGCATGTGCGAGCGATGCGAACGGGCATCTCGGTGGTAATCGCAATTTGGTTTTGTAGCGTGGCGGTCGAGACCGAGCTTCGCGCACCGGCGCGCGGCCAGGCTATCTCCGGTTGGGTGGGCGCTGTCAACGACATGGTTTATCAAAACATGATGTTTGTAACAGGTTTCATCGACCCTGCGAACAATCAGATTCTCATGGACGAAATGACAGGCTGTCCGGAGGGGAATCCGGCTGCTTGCCCGGATGCGGGAGGCGGCGGTGGGTCCAGCTTCTTTTCGAACCTGTCCGGAGGAACCCAAATGTGCAGCGGCCCCATGCTCCTCAATGGACGGTGGCGGAACTGCAAGTAGGCGCGCGCATGGTGTCCGAGAGAACGCCCTTAAAGAAAGAAGTTTGGACCAGCGCGCGGATTGCTGTGCGGGTCTACTTGGTTCTGTTCCCCGCGTTGGCAATTTGGGGTTGCTCAGACGTGCTCACATTCGGTTCCCTCCCTCGGGGGGCCATGCTGCTTCATCTCGTTGCGCCGTACATGTTTCTATTTTCGAAAGCAGGCGCAAACCTGGCCGCAACCCGCGCGGGGCTTACCTTCGGTCTTCTTCTTGGGCCGGTTATTCACTTGACGCTCCTAACGGGCGGTGTGCTGGCTCTGCGGAGATACCTGCCGGCTGGGAGCCCCCGCAGGGAACTTGTCGCTAGGCAGGCGAAAGTCGCCTCGGTGATCGGGCTCGTCCTCGTTCTAATGGTGTTGATACTAGGCCTGGCAACTTGGTCAGAACGTGTGTTCCGGCTCCTTCCCGGCTCTGTATGGACGTTGTATCACTGTCCAGGACATATACTGGGGCCAATCTGCTTTTTCCTCGGGATCGCTATTGACACCGCTTTCTATTCGACACCAGTCTTCATCCTCGAACTGGTCTGGAGCGCCTTGAAGCGCGGCAGGCGAAAGGCGGTTTCGCGCACGACAACCGTCTGAGCTTCTCGGGCAGGAGTTGGGGGCAAGCGGCGACGAGCGGGGGTCGGCGCTCGTGAACGGGAGATGGCGCAATTGCAAATAGGCGGTTATATGTGGGGACGAAAGCGGCTTTGGAAGAAGGAGATCAGGTTCAGTCTGAAGGTCGGCGTCATAGCGTATCTTCTTGTGCTCGCCTTTCAGTTCATTGGTGGGAGCGTCTTCCTCTGGCCGCTTGGACCAGTCGTGCGAGGCTTACTTGCCCCAGGGCTTGTCGCTTCAACCGTTATCTTGAGGCTGTTGACCGGGGCACCTCCTTGGCGGTTTGCGGGAGTCCTAATTATATTGCAATCTATCTTCGACATCGCGTTTCTGTCTGGCGCAGTCCTGCTGATACGGAGCAGCGCCAAAGCGGACACCCTGATCCAACCGCCCACTCTACCAGCACAGCCCGTCGATAGGGGCGGCCTGTACGCGATCGCGAGAAAAGTGAAAGGCGCAATTAAAATCGGTTTTGCAATCGCTGTCCTGCTAACCGGGGTCGCAGTCCTCGCCCCCTCCCCTGCGCTCTACCCATTCGAAGCGCCAGGTCCATGGATTTACGCCCGCCTTTTCGGCCAGCCGAAGGTTGGCCCTACTGGCTTCTGGATACTGTTTGGCATCGCAATGAGCGCCCTAATGTTCGCCGTGCCAGCATTTCTGGCACAGCTCGCAATTGTTGCGTGGCGACGCCGGCTTGGCGAGGGTCCTGTGAGTTTGGGAATTTCAGACCGGGATCGCCGTAAATAAAGAACCACTTGATGGCCCGCGGCCAGTGCCGAAGCTGGATCATCCGCTTCCTGAAAGGGTTTTCTCGAGGCCCGCGTCGCAGATCTCAACGGTGACGGTTTGCTCGATGTTCTCGATAAACCGTATAACTGGGAAACGCCGCGAGTGGATGTATGGCTTGTGATGCGCGGTCATCCCCACTAGGCCAGTGCTCCGCGAGCCCCGGAGTAAACGCACCGTTGAACGGCATATTAAAGAGATTTCGGGGCTTCGACTCCCGGCACACTTTTGACCACAAAATGGACCCGAGGCAACATTATGCTTTTGGAGCCGGATCTCTTGGAGCCTCCGTCTTTTGGAAATGATTGACCTCAGACTCGCCACTTCGACAAGGTTATGCTTTATTTCATGAAGAGTTATATTTGAAGTGATATAGCCTAACTTTCGGTCAGAGTACTTGCCCGGAAAGGCTGCGCCGAGCCGGTGTGTCACCTGTCGTGGTGGCACGACACTAGCGCAACCCGCGCAATTGCTTCTCCGCCATGCCGCGCCATCGGCGCCGCCGGCCGTGGCGGCGGTAAGGATTGGCCTTCTCGGCCTCGACGCAGCGGGCAAAGAGTTGGCGCGCCGGCTCGGCCTGGCCAAGCTTCAGGTAAGCCTGGCCGAGGTAGTAGAGGCCCTCCGGGTCGTATTCCCGGCGCTCGACATAACGCTCGAGGGCGGCGCGCGCTTCTTCGTATCGCGACGCGGCGAGATTGGTAGCGCCTATCTCGCGCCAGATTTCGCTTTCCGAGTGCTTGTCGTCGCGGCTGACAACGAAGTTGAAGTGCTCCAGCGCCTCCTCCAGGCGTCCTTGAGTGCGCGCAATACAGCCCAGTTGATAGCGAGGGTCGAGTTCTTCCGGATCGATTTCGGCGGCGCGCCGGAAGCGCTCGGCGGCCTCCGTCAACTGGTGGCGCTCGAGGTGGATCAGGCCCAACTGGTGGTGCGCCTCGGCGTCGCGGGGATTGATAGTGGCGGCCTCGAGCGAGCGGCGGAAGCTTTGGCGGCTGCTGAAGCCGGAAAGAACATCGCGGACGTCGCCTTGCAGAAACAGATACCCAAAGTAGAGGATGAAGGGCGAGGCCAGCAGCGCCAAGCCCGATTCAAAGATGACCGAGACCCACGAGATGGCGACCGTCGCGAGGGCGTGGACGAGGCTTCCCCCGAAGACCGTCCGCAGGGCCAGCACCATCAGCAGGCCGAACCAAGCCTTGCTCGCTACCCACAGCGCCAGCGCGGTCGTCGGTCCAATGTTCCGGGCGCCGAGGGCGAGCCCCAAAAGCGAGAGCGGCAAGTGCGAGGCCGCCCAAGCCATCAGCGTGGTGGCCAGGAGCGCGCCGTAATCGCGCCGCAGCACCACTCCCAGACTGCCCATTTGCTCGAACAGATTCACCAACCAGAGAGTGAGCGGGACATACAGCAGTGCGAGCGCGATCAGGCCGGTGAAGACGGCGGTGGGCGAGAAGGTGATGAACCGCCAGCCCAGGTTGCCCACCAGCGGCAAGGGCAGGCGGCGAGTGCTGGGGAGGGGCTCTTCCTCGACGTCCTCGTCGGGCGCGGCGGCCGGCTTGCCCGCCCCGGGCGAGGCAACTCGGGCGGCGGGCGCAGCCTGAAAAGTTCCGTAGAGGCGCGCGGTCACACCGAACTGGAACATCGCGGAGACCAGCGCCACCGCCACCGCGCCGAACACCCAACTCCCACGGTCGATGATCTCACTCATCGCGGCCTTTGGGCGGGTGTAGAGTTTGAGGAAAAGCGCTGTATTCTGCTGGATCATTCTCGCCGACGCTATTCTACTTTGGCAAGGTGGGCCGGGCAATCGCCAATCCGTTGCAGGATGCCGAGAGTCGGGTCGCGACGTGGCGTCTTGTATCGGCGGTCAGGGAGTGTCCCTGGGGAAGCACGAGAGCGAGGGCGCGAAGACCGGTCTTAGTGCACGACGGGAGAACCACTCGCCTGCGATTGGGGATGGAAGGAATAGTATTGGTTATCAACCACCACTTTGGATTCACCAATCAGTTTTTGGATAACCTGGTCAGCCTGCGTCTTCCGAATCTGCGCTTCCAACTCCTGCCGAATTTCCGAGAGGGGTTTCACGCGGCGGTCTTCGACCTTGACCAGTTCGAGCCCGTACGGCGTCTGAATAATATCGCTGACCTGTCCCTGCGCCAAAGCATGCGCCGCATTGGCGATCGGCGGCACAACCTTCTCACGGTTGATGTAGCCCAAGTCTCCACCGGCGGCAGCCGAGTTCAAATCCTCGGAGTAATGCTGGGCAAGCTTCGCGAAATCCGCACCTGCCAGGATCTGCTTTCGAAGGTCTTCGAGCTTCGCGCGAGCCTCCGCCCCCGACGGCGTATATACCCTTTCTCCAGTCGCCGGATTCGTTTCTTGCGGTGATGTTTGAAGTTCGTTCTGTCACAAACCCAACCGCGATGGCTGCTTCCCTGCGTCAACCGATTCAGCAGGCCGACAACCGGCTGCCTCTCTTCGGAGTGAAGACTTTGAGCGAGCAGATTGATGAATCGCTGGTGCAGGAACTCCTGGTTGCGTCCCTGTCGAGCCTGTTCGGATTGGTCGCGCTCTTCCTCGCGTGCGTTGGCCTCTACGGAGTGAAGGCCAGCTTGGTGGCTCGAAGGACGCATGAAATCGGCATTCGGATAGCGCTCGGGGCTCGAAGAGTCCAGGTGATAGGGCTCGTTCTGGGGCGGGGGTTGACGCTAACCCTGATTGGAATTGGTGCGGGAACCCTCGCCGCGCTAGGGCTGACGCGGCTGATGGGGAGCCTTCTGTACGAAGTGAAGCCGACTGACTCCGTCACGTTCGTTGTTACGATGATTATTTTGGCTGCGGTCGCGGCATTGGCCTGTTACATCCCAGCGCGCCGGGCTGCAAAGGTGGATCCAATGATGACGCTGAGGCACGAGTGACGGAATTGAGTGATTTTGTGATCGGATGATTGAGGGATTGTTTGATTGAATCATCGGGTCATTGAATCATTAGGAGATTGGGTGATTGAGTGAATTCATCAAACACTGCGGATTCCTGTTCAAATCACCCAATCCTTCAATCACAAAATCTCTCAATCACCCAATCGCCCGGCGGCTTGATGGGTCAATGGACCAATTCCAGGCCCGCCCTAATTACTTCGCCAGTGGCTTCGCCAAGTCGTCGAGCGTGTCGGGTTTCGCCTCCACACGCAGCAGATGCGGATAGCGTTCCCCGCCCTGATAAGTGATCGCACAGCTTTTATAATAATCATCGTTCAAGACCAGCAGCCGCATGGTCACGGAGTTGTCTTTGCTGGCCTTGAGCGCCTGGTGAAGGAGATCCGCCGTGAAGGCGCGGTCATTGATGGCGACTACTTTCATCCCCGGCATCACTCCTGCCTGAAACGCCAGCCCGTTTTTGATCGAGTCGAATACCGTGCCATCGCCGCCAACTGAAACGCCAATGGAATAGTCTGCGTTCACGCCGCCGCCGAAGCGTCCGCCCCCCTCGCCGGCCCCGGCCGGCGGCTTGTCGTTATACTCCACCTTCCAGCCACCCCGTTCGATCCCGCCCACGGGCGCCTCGGGCGAAGTCGAAGTCAGCCGTTCATGGAAGAAGCCACCCCAGTCGTAGGGCACGAGGTCGTTCAGGACCCTGACCAAATCGCCGAAGGTGTAGGGCTTCAACTCCGGCCCGGTATTCTGCCCGCCGTAGAAAGCGTGGCAAAAGTCTTCAATGGACTTTGCGCCGTGGCTCTGGTCGTGAATGATCATGGAGACTTCGAGCCACAGGAGATCGCCTTCGGGGTAATAGTCCGCCCCACGGACCCAATTTCCCCAACCGCCGAAGCGGAACATGCCTGGTATGGCGTCGGCGGTGTCCTGGAGTGGCCGCCAAGTGCGCCCGGGTCGGCCCGGGCCGAGCCCCGCGGCGGTGCTTGCAAAGTGTTCGCGATATTCCTCCGGCGTCCACAGGCCGCTTCGCGCGGCGAGCAGAGGCCCGAGGAAATCCGTCAGGCCTTCGTAAACCCACAGCAGATCGTCTTTCATTGGCGCCTGGTAATAGGCCACCGCAAGATCGGCTGGGCGGCGGAATTTTCCGTTCCAGGAATGCATGAATTCGTGGGAGAGCAGGCCACCGACACCCCTGCGGCCGGTGGGAGTGAGGAGAACGTCCTCGCCCGTGCGGCTATCGTTCGACTCGTGGTGCTCGAGGCCAAAATGCGCCACGTGGTTCGAGAGCGTCAGCAGGAAATGGTAGTCGCGATAGTGGCGCGCGCCGAAGAGCTTGCCCGACTCTGCCACCAGGTTCTTCATGTCCTTTTCGACTTCCGGACTCATCGCCAGCGCCGCTTCGCTATCCGCCACCAAGTCCACCTCGTGATGGATGGGCTCGCCTTCGGGCGTAACGTCAACGGCGCGGAAGTATTCGCCCGCCACCACCGGCGAGTCCACCAGACGGTCGAGCTCCACGGGCTTGAACCTCACCTCGTTCCCCGATTGGTTCTCAACGGGGAGCGGCGTGCCGAACTTCCAGCCTTCGGGTAATCGCAGCGTGGGATGGAAAATGATCTCCTCGGCCCGCGCGCCGGCGGGATAGAGAACGTTTTGGTTCCAACTGACCACCACAAGTTTGTCCGTCGCCGAGGCGCCACCGCTGTAGGGGCCGCCCGAGGGCTCCAGGTAGTCGAAGGTGATTTCGAGGCTGCTCGACCCCTCCGGCACGTCCAGGTGAAACGTGTATACGTCGAGCACGTCGCGACGCCATGGGATTATTTTTCCGTTTGCCGTGAACTTCAGCTCGGCGATGTTTCCCACCGGCCCCGAGGGCTCGTGCTCGCCCGGAATCCATTTGGGGTAATAGACCGTCAACGGGCCCGGCTTCACCGGCATCACGAGAGTGCTGTGTAGAATTTTTTGCGGCGCCGCGGTGGCGTCCAGTGTCAGACGAATCGTGGTTCCGGATTCCTGCGACCTCGCTCTGGCAAGCGGCGTGGCGAGCAGAATCACGAGCAGAGCCGTACGAAGACGCGAACCACTCATGGGCAGACTCCTTGTAGTTTGATAGCGTTAAGACCCTACCCCACGCAAGCGCTTGCGCGCAGTGCGGAATCATAGGCCGGTTGGGAGCAAGACGCAACCGGGGAAAGGAGTGCCCCAACAATACACGTTGGGCTGGCCGAGAGCGCGGCTCTCGGTGTGTCACGGCAGCGGTGAGAAGGCAGGTTTTGAAGCGCTCGCGAGCAGGGCTTCGCCTTGCGCCAGCCGGCGAGCCAATCAATCCAGCACCGCCTTCAACAACAACCCCGCGGCAAACAGCCAGAACGGAAGGAGGAATAGAGATAAGACAGCCGGGCGGCGCAGGCCCGGAGAGCCGATAATCCCGCAGACTGTTCCCGCTGCCGACATCACAGCTCCGCTACCTACCCAACACTCGGCCAACCGCTCATGCTGAACGGCGATTTCCCACAAAGGCAAAAGCAGGACGAGCATGGCGGCGGACGCCGATCCCATCGCCAAGCCATAAAGCGCGAAGCGGTTTCTGCGACTATCTTCGGCCGCCGGCGCGCCCCAAGCCATCCAGGACCACACGTCGTAAAGGAGCAGGACAAACGGAAGTCCGGAGAGTGCCAATAGAAAGAGGAAGTCCCGCATCGTCCTCGGCTCGCCGGGAGTGTGAGCTTCCCACACCAGGTAAACCAGAAAGACCACCCCCGTTATGACCACCACGGGCACGCGATAGCGCCGAATAGCCATTTGGGCGTTCATCCTGGCGGTAGCGCAGAGTTTCGGCTTCTGAAACTCCTCGGCTCTTCGACTCACCCGCGGGTGGCGCATACACGGCGCATTGTGCCATGTATGCTTCTCTTGGGGAGGACCATCCTTATCGCATGCATCGCTTAACCCGCGATGTATGCGCCACCCAGCGGGCTGCAAGCCTCTAATTCTAAGCGGGGCTGCGGCTTCTTGGGCCGGCGTGAGATCGCGAGATGATTCGGTCAACCCCGATACGGAAGAGTTGGTTTCGGGACGGCTGGAGCATGAATCAGCGCTTGCCTGCGTCGGAGTAGTCCGCCTGGGCCTTCTCGGTGATTGAGACAGGCATGTGGCACTGGCCGTCGAAATAGCCGCGCCACCTCGACCGTCGCGGTCGCCATGCCCATGGAGCGGCTTCTCCCTCGGCCGGGGCTCAATCGGCGGGCACAAAGGTCACCGAGACCGGCGAGCCGACGTGGAGCACCTGGCCCGTGGCGGCAAGCCGGCCGTTCGACGGGTCGATTCGGAAGATCACGATGGTGTCTGAATCCTGGTTGGCGGCGAAGAGATACGAGCCCGACGGAACGATGGCAAAGTTGCGAGGCGTCTTCCCTTC
>QHZN01000299.1 GCA_003225365.1 Acidobacteriota bacterium | reverse complement strand
CCTATCTTTCCATTTCCGTATGAGGCGTTCAGTTTCGCTGGAGACAATCGGAAGCAAAATATCCACCTCATCTATCTGAAGTTTCCACCCCACGGTGTGATCGATCAGATCTTGGACATACTTAGTGTACTGGTCCTCGGTGATCTCTTGCCTTAGGTACTTTCGTTTGAACACCCCGAATGCCTCGCCGAGGCAGTAGCAGTTAGAGTACATGCTCGTGTGCTCGTTGTAGTATTTTCTGAGAGCGTCCCTTCCTTTGCTCTCCCTCGCGCTGTCGTCGACTAGCATGACGAGGGCTGAAGCGTCGAGGTAATGCGCCTTGCACCAGTAACCGCTCATGGTATCCGCCACAGTTTCTCCCCCCTTGCGAATAAATTTCACGTCTGGTGGGCGCGGCTAGCGCCTTTCTGACCCTGGGGCCGGTCGGCCAATGATAGGCCCACGGTGAATTGAAATACAAATTGACTGTCGCCACCGCTTGACTCCGGCGAGCGGGTAGCCACGACACGCTCTTTGTGCCGTGGGTTTTTAGGCGGCGCGGCGGGTGCCAACATGGAGGCGCGTCACACGTCCATCGGCCGCGCGTATCGGACCGAATTCCCTCGGCGGGCGCTCACAGTTCGACTTCGCTCACTGTCCCTGAGCGGAGTCGAAGGGAGGGCGGTGCACAAAAGGCGAACCGCCTTTTTGTTATGCGCGGTTTTCGCTGCGGGAATTTGTCGCGCTCATGTCGCGTGCGACCGAGAAGCGCACGGCACAAAAACCGTGCCATGGCTACCAGCTTCAGCAAGATTCGGATTCGGCGGGCATTCGGGAACCTTGGGGAAAGGTTTTTTGCCGCCTTCAAGGGCTGATTTTATCCGCCTTGATGATGCCCTGGCCTTCGCGGATGGTGAGAATCTGATTGGCCTCGACGTTTGAGAACTTCTCGACCTTTCCGGTGGTGGGCCAATGTACTTCGAGCAAGTCCACGGCTTTAGCTTTGCCCAAGCCGAAGTGCAGCCGCAGGTCGCTTTGAGACATCACGCTTCCGCCGCTCGCCACTTCATTCACCTGCACGTGCGAGCCGGTCGAGACCCGCACGCGCGCGCCAATGGCAGTGCGATTGCAGGCCGTGCCGAGGAGCTTGATCTTGATCCAATTATTTTTGTTCCCGCCGTCGTTGCGCAGCAGTGAAGGCATCTCGTTCATGTTGAGGATGAGCGTGTCCACGTCGCCGTCGTTGTCGTAGTCGCCGTAGGCGCTGCCGCGGCTCGAATGCAGCGCCGTAATGCCCGGCCCCATCTGGCTCGACACGTCCTTGAATTTTCCGTTCCCGAGATTGCGATAAACGACGCGCGGCGACTTGAATTTCTGGTCGAACTTGTAGCTGTCAATCTCCGGATAGACTTGGCCGGTGACGTAGAGGATGTCGGGCCAGCCGTCGTTGTCGTAGTCCACAAAGCCCGCGCCCCAGCCCACGAACTGCGTGTTCAGGCCCACCCCGGAAAGATAGGTGACGTCGCTGAAGGTCCCGTCCTTGTTGTTGTGGTAGAGGTCCGAGGTGTCGTCGGAGAAATTGGTCTTGAAGATGTCGAAACAGCCGTCGCAGTCGTAATCGGCCACGCCCAGGCCCATGCCGGCCTGCTCCTGCCCGTCCTCGTTGTAGGCGCAGCCGGCGAGCACCGCAATGTCGGTGAACGTCCCGTCGTGTTTGTTTTGGAAGAGGATGCTCGGCTCCGAATCCACCGCCACGTAGATATCCGGCCAGCCGTCGTTGTCGAAATCGTAGGACACGGCGGTGATGGAGTAACGCGGGCCGGGCTTCGCGATGCCCGCCCTCTCGGTGACGTTCTTGAAAGTCCCGTCGCCGTTGTTGTGATAGAGAATGTTCGAGCCGCCGGGCAAGCCGCGCGGCCCACACATCGTCGGGATGCCTTTCCATTGGCACATACCCGCTTCGCCCGGGGCGGGGATTTTCTTGAGGTCGAGGTCAATGTAGTTGCCGACAAAAAGGTCGAGCAGCCCGTCGCGGTCGTAGTCGAGCCAGCAGCAGCCCGAGCCCCAACGCACGCGCTCGTCCCAGAGTCCGGCCCCTTTGGTTACGTCGGTGAATGTGCCGTCACCGTTGTTACGGAAGAGAATGTTGTGGCCCCAGTAAGTCAGGAAGAGGTCGTCCCAGCCGTCATTGTTGTAGTCCCCGACGCAAACACCCACGCCCCACCCCGGCCGCCCAATGCCCGCACTTTCGGTGACGTCAACAAAAGTCCCGTCGCGGCGGTTCTTGAAGAGGTGCGAGTGCGGCTCTTGGCCCGGAGGCCAGGTGGTGTCGAGCCGCGAGCCGTTGGTGAGGTAAATGTCCAGCCAGCCGTCTTGGTCGTAATCGAAAAACGCGATGCCGCTGCCCTTCGCCTCGATAATGTACTTTTTGTGCTCGACGCCGCCCCACACGTTCGGAACGTTGAGGCCCGCTTCGCGGGCGACGTCCACGTAGGTGACGGGCGAAAGGCCTTCAGGGTTTGGCGCGGTCGCCGCGAGAAGCCTCGGCGCTTCAGTCCATTTCCCAAGCGGCGTCGCCAGCACCTGCAGAAATTTCTCTCCGAGAAGCAGGCCAGAAGCGCCGAGAAAGTTTCGCCGAGAGGATTTCATGTGGAGGAAAGAGTTTCAACTCGTCCAAGCCGTCGTGCGGCCGGGACCCGCGACGCGGTCACTACCCGGCTCGTAGCTTTGCGCCCAAAAAAGCTTATTATAACACTCCCTTCGTCCCGCCCGGCCCCATCACGTATAATGTTGCCCGCCAAAGAGACGACGAGGAGGATGAGATGCGCCGATACGCTTTGAGGTTGGGAGTGAGCTTACTGGTCTTCGCGGCGGCCGCTGCGGCTGCGCCCGTCAAGACCGAAAGCGTTCAGTTCAAGAGCGGCGACGAGACCATTTCCGGCTACCTCGCCGTGCCGGAATCGCCGGGGGCCCACGCGGCGCTGGTGGTGATCCAGGAATGGTGGGGCCTGAACGATTGGGTGAAAGAGCAGGCGGAGAAGTTCGCGGGTCTCGGCTATGTGGCCTTGGCCGTGGACCTCTATCGGGGCAAGGTGGCCTCTGACCCGGAAACGGCTCACGAGCTCATGCGCGGCATGCCGCAAGACCGCGCCGTGCGCGACTTGAAAGCGGCGT
>QHZN01000147.1 GCA_003225365.1 Acidobacteriota bacterium | reverse complement strand
AAATATCGGCTCAGATCACCAGGCGTGCGCAAATCCGCCTTCCTCCCCAACATTTCGGAAAGCTCCATTTCGAGGCCAGCCATGCGAAGCAGCCCAACCGTGTGGCCCGGCTCAAACTCCACGAGCACGTCCACGTCGCTGTCGGGCTGGAAGTCATTGCGCAGCACAGATCCAAAAAAAGCGAGCTTGCGGATGTGATGACGGGCGCAAAACGCGGCGAGTTTTTCCTTCGAGACTGACAGGCCGTGATGATTCATAGCATGGCTCCTCGCCGAATTCTAGCACCATGGAACTTCAAATCTATAGAGGGATATTTCCGTGCTTTTTGGGGCGCGTTGGTGTCGCGCTTGTTCTCTAGCATACGGAGGGCGGCGATGAGCTTGGGCTGCGTGTTGCGCGGCCGGGCCTTTACTTTTCAGACCACTTGCGGAGATCGAAAACGATAAGTCCCTTCCCGGCGGACCGAAAAAGCCTCTGCCAACGAACGAAGTCCGGCGCATTTTCAGTCATGAGGGTTGCGTGGTGTCCGGCGGCCTCCAAGGCGATAAGCACATCGCGGAAATGGTCGGCCATGCGCAGACTCCCGTAAATGCGTTTGTATCGTCCCAGCAACACACCTGCCTCCAGCCATAACTCCGCCGATGGAGAAGAGAGATTGCCAAGAGATCTGTGCGCCAGACACAATTCGTCAACAGCCTGTTTCTCTTCAGCGCTGCGGGTGCCCGCATACAACTCGGCCGCCACGACGGCGGTCAGGATGGTCCGCTCGAACCGTTCCCGCCTTGTGGCTAACCACGACCAGGCGTTATGATGAAAAAAGCGGATGTACGCGGAGGTATCAAACAGCAGCGGCCCTCGAGGTATCAGTGTCATCTTCGCTTAGAAGGTGCGCGATCAAAGACGTCCTCGATGGCTCGGAGGTCACGTAATCTCTTAAGAGCATTTAAGCCCATCGAGGTGGCCAGCTCTCGGTCGATGGCCATGCGCACCGCTTCGGAGTTACTGCGCGCCTTGAGCTGGCGGCGTAGGCGGTGGACTTTATCGATCTCGACGATCAAGTTATGTCTCTTCAGAACGGTTCCCCGCATGGCTCGCCCCCCATGTGTATCCCGACGTGCCAATTATACACACTAAAACCAACCGCTGGCAAAGTCCGGCGGGCTCATTAAAGCGGAATATTGCCATGTTTCTTGGGCGGGTTGGTGTCGCGTTTGTTTTCGAGCATGCGCAGGGCGGCGATGAGCTTGGGGCGCGTGTCTCGCGGCTCGATGACGGCGTCAATGTAGCCGCGTTCGGCGGCGACGAAAGGGTTGGCAAAGCGCCGACGGAATTCTTCCACTTTCTCGGCGCGCAATTTCGCCTGGTCGTCGGCCTTTTGCAGCTCGCGGCGATAGACGATATTGACGGCGCCTTCGGGCCCCATGACGGCGATTTCTGCGGTGGGATAGGCGTAATTGACGTCGGTGCGAATGTGTTTCGAAGCCATCACGCAATAGGCGCCGCCGTAGGCCTTGCGCGTGATGACGGTAATTTTGGGCACGGTGGCTTCGGCGAACGCATAAAGAAGCTTTGCCCCGTGGCGGATGATGCCGCCGAACTCCTGGGCACTCCCGGGGAGGAAGCCCGGAACATCCTCGAAGGTCACGAGCGGGATGTTGAAGGCGTCGCAGAAGCGGACGAAGCGCGCGCCTTTGACCGAGGCGTTGATGTCGAGGCAGCCCGCGAGCACCGAGGGCTGATTGGCGACAATGCCCACGCTTTGCCCCCCGAGCCGCGCAAAACCCACAACCAGATTCTTGGCAAAAAGTTCCTGGACCTCCAGGAAGGCGCCGCCGTCCACGACGCGATGGATGATTTCGCGAATGTCGTAGGGCTTGTCGGACTCGGGCGGCACGAGCGTATCGAGCGAGTCGTCGCGGCGGTCCGCGGGGTCCGCGGAATCCAGACGCGGCGGGTCTTCGCGGTTGTTTTGAGGAATAAACGAAAGCAGCTCGCGGATGAGCGCCAGGCAGTCGGGGTCGTCGTGGGCGATGAAGTGCGCAACGCCGCTGGTCGAGTTGTGAGTCATCGCGCCGCCCAGCTCTTCCTTGGTCACGTTCTCGTGCATGACGGTCTTGATCACGTCGGGCCCGGTCACGAACATGCAACTCGTGTTCTCCACCATGAAGGTGAAATCCGTGATGGCCGGGGAATAGACGGCGCCCCCCGCGCAGGGGCCTAGGATGGCGGAGATCTGAGGCACCACGCCCGAGGCCAGGGTGTTGCGAAGGAAGATGTCCGCATAGCCGGCGAGCGAGGCGACACCTTCCTGAATGCGCGCCCCGCCGGAATCGTTCAGGCCGATGATGGGCGCGCCGACTTTCATCGCCAGGTCCATGGCCTTGCAAATTTTGGCGGCGTTGGCCTCGCTCAACGAGCCGCCGAAAACCGTGAAGTCCTGCGCGAAGGCAAAAGCCAGACGGGCGTTGATCCGTCCGGATCCGGTCACCACGCCGTCGCCGGGAATACGCTGGTCGGCGAGGCCGAAATCCTGGGAGTGGTGCTCGACCAGCTTGTCGGTCTCCTCGAACGTATCTTCGTCAAAGAGCAGCTCCAGCCGCTCTCGAGCGGAGATTTTGCCCTCCGCGGCCTGGCGCGCGCGGCGCTCTTCGCCGCCGCCTTGCTCCGCTCGAGCGTTTCTCCGGCGCAATTCCTCGAATTTCTCCTGATGCGTCATGCTGAATTTTTCGAAATATAGTGACGAGCGCTCCCCGACCGCCACGAGCCTTCGGGCCGTCTTTCTCCGCTCCCCGCCCTGCGGGGCAGGCGCCAAGTGGCGCTACAGCGGACGAACGTCGCTATATTTTGCAGTCTTCAATAGGTGAATGCGTTCGTACGCGAACGGCGCGCGGCGAGTCAGGACTGCTCCGCCGGCTTGTCGGCGGCGGAAAGCGGCGCCTGGTGGCGTTCGCCCGCGCTGTCGAGTACCGGGATGCCCGACCACTCCTCGCAGGCCAGGATGGAGTTCGTCGGCCGTCGCGGGTCGTACTTCAGGTTGACGACTTGACCCGCTGCGCGGCGCGCCACCTTGACCACGCCCGGCAGCGCCGAAATATCCTGCGCGGCTTCGTAACCGACGCCGCCGACATTGTACTTATACGTCATCAGGCGCGGGCCGGCTTTGCCGGGAGGCGGCTCGACAAAATCCAGAATCTGCCCCGTCGCCAGGCGCCCGTGCCGATTGACGTCGAGGCGGCGCAAGCGCTCCAATTCATCGGGGCTTTTGCGCCGCCGGCGCCTTACCAAAACCACGGTGAGGGCGCTTGCGAGAGCCAATGCGGCGGCGAGCAGAATCTCCGGAGCACCGTTGAGGGAGATCATGATGAAGAATGTGACGAGTGACCCTTCGCGTGCGCCCCCACGCTTACGCTAAGTGACCCCGAGCGAAGTCGAGGGGTCAGGGTCACTGGCCACTGATCTTAACAGGCGTCCGCCGCCATTATAGCACCCCGCTTCCGAGAAACCGATCAGCGCGCTTCGACTTCAACCTCCTCGGACGGCGCGCTGGTATTTCCGGACCGGTCCGCGGCCCTCACGCGGTAGAAATACTTTCTGCCCGGCTCAACCGTTGTGTCGCGGAAGACCGGCGTGGGAAGAAGGGTGGGATTGAGCTTCACGATTTGCGCCCCCTCCACTCGCCGCTCGACATTGTACCCCGCGAGGTCGGTCTCCGTGTTAGCCTTCCAAATCAAATCCACGATTCCGCCGGCGAAAACGGCCGTAAGGTCCGATGGCGCGCGCGGGGGAAACGTGTCGCTCGGGGTGATTTCTGCAACCGGGGAATCGTCCGACTCCGCGAGGTTCGAGCTTGTTTTGAAGAAGGCGCGGACGAAGTAATAGTACGGCGTCCCAAACTGAAAATTTGGGTCGGAGTATGAGGCGGTGGGTGTTTCGCCGAGAAGTTGGAACGTGCCGGCCTTGCCGCTTGGGCTTCGAAACACGCTGTATCCGGAAGGCTCGCGCGAAGCGCCGCCGCTGATGCTTTGGGCAGGGGGGGGCCAGCGGAGAACCAGCGCCTTCTCCGTGGTTTGAATCTGAATGGGCCCCACAGGCTGCGAGACGTCTTGAAGCGTCCGGCTCTGAGCGTTCGACCAACCGCTCGCGACTGGACGCCGCCGAAAGCCTCGCGTCAGGGTTCGCAAATAAAACGTCCACGTAGCGTCGCGGAATTGCATAAGCTCCGCGTCGGTGACCGCGACCTCGAGGGCAACGGAAGGGGAGCGGGGCGGCGAGCCGAGGTCTTTTTCAAGAAAGGTTTTCCAGGGCGAACCGCCGGGCGGCGACGCCGGCGGCTTTCCCATGGGGAGAGTTATGACCCGAAAGATTTCCACTTCCAAAGGCTTGGTGAGCCGCTCGCCGTCGGTCGCCAAAGTGGGGAGCGTGAAAGTGATCACGAATTTTTTGCCACGCTGGATGGCCGCGAAATCGCGGACAGCGGCCGGCTGCTCGACGCGGGGCGGCCGCGGCGGCCCTTGCACTCCGCAGGCGGCGACGAGCGCCGATAGAGCGACGGCGGCGGCTCGGGAGGTTGGGAGAGAGGGGAGGTGACCTGGTTTCCCCCTGGAGAGGCCGAATGGGCGCTCGGCACGCGGAGGGCGCGTCACAAGATGTACCGGCTCAAGTCCTGGTCCTTGACAATCTCCGCCAACTGCTTCTGAACGTAGGCTGCGTCAATGCGCACGGTTTTCTTCTTCAAATCCGGGCCCTCGAAGGAAATCTCTTCCAGCAGCTTCTCCATGATAGTGTGCAGGCGCCGGGCGCCGATGTTCTCCGTCTGCTCGTTCACGCGGGCGGCGAACTGTGCGACCACCTCGAGCGCGTCGTCGCTGAAAGAAAGCTTGATGCCTTCGGTCTCGAGCAGCGCGGTGTACTGCTTGACCAGGGCGCTCTTGGGCTCCTGGAGAATGCGGATGAAGTCCTCCACGCTGAGCGTAGCGAGCTCCACGCGGATGGGGAACCGGCCCTGGAGTTCCGGAATCAGGTCGGAGGGCTTCGCCACGTGGAAGGCGCCGGCGGCGATGAACAGGATGTGGTCGGTGCGCACCATACCGTAGCGCGTGTTGACGGTGGTGCCCTCGACGATGGGCAGGATGTCGCGCTGCACGCCCTCGCGGCTGACGTCGGGGCCGTGACCGCGCTCGCGGCCCGCGATCTTATCGATTTCGTCAATGAAGATGATGCCCGATTGTTCGGCGCGCTCCACCGCGGTGCGCGTCACCTGGTCCATGTCGATGAGTTTGTTCTCTTCCTCCTGGACGAGGTAATCCATGGCTTCGTTGACGCGCATGCGGCGCTTCTTGCTGCGCTGGCCAAACAGGCCCGGCAGCATATCCTTGAAGTTGATGTCCATCTCCTCGATGCCCTGCGAGGAGACGATTTCGAATGCGGGGAAGCTGCGCTCGCGGACTTCCACCTCCACCGTGCGGTCGTCAAGCTTGCCTTCGCGGATCTGGGCGCGAAGTTTTTCACGCGTGCGCTGGAACGCTTCCGCCCCGTCGGGAGACGAATCGTTTCCGCCGCGCGCCGGGGCGGGCTGGGGAGGGAGCAGGAGGTCGAGCAGCCGCTCTTCGGCGTTCTGCTCGGCCTTCTCGGCGATCTCGTCGAGCTTTTCCTCGCGCACCATGTCAATCGCAATCTCCACCAGGTCGCGCACCATGGACTCGACGTCGCGGCCGACGTAGCCGACTTCGGTGAAGCGTGAGGCTTCGACTTTGAGGAAGGGAGAATTCGCCAGGCGCGCCAGCCGCCGAGCGATCTCGGTCTTCCCCACGCCCGTGGGCCCGATCATGATGATGTTCTTGGGCAGGATCTCTTCCGCCAATTCCTGAGGCAGCTTCTGGCGGCGAATGCGGTTGCGCAGGGCGACGGCCACGGCGCGCTTGGCGTCGTGCTGGCCGATGACGTGTTTGTCGAGCTCGGCGACGATCTGGCGCGGCGTCATCTCGTCGAGTGCGGCGGCGGTTTCAAGGCTTTCAGGCAGGTAGAAGACCATCGGTATGGGTTCTCGACTCTCCTCATCGGGACGACGAAGAATCTGCTAGGTTGTTGATTTTTCGAAAAGCAGATCCTTCGCTTCGCTCAGGATGACAGCCTCACAGGTCGACTGCGTCATAAGAATTCTTCATCATCCCCCTAAAACGTACTTCCACAACCTGCTAGAGCTCTTCGACAAGGATCTGGTCGTTGGTGAAAATGCAGATCTCGCCGGCCAGCATCATGGCTTCGTGAACGATCTCTTTGGCCGCCAGGCTGGTATGCTTGGCAAGGGCGCGGGCGGCCGCGAGCGCGTACGGCCCGCCCGAACCGATGGCCACGATGCCGTCGTCGGGCTCGATGACGTCGCCGTTGCCGCTCACCAAGTATGTGTTCTTGTCGTCGGCGACGAGCAGCAGCGCTTCCAGGTGGCGCAACGCGCGGTCCGTCCGCCAGTCTTTGGCCAGCTCCACCACGGCCCGGCTGAGGTTGCCGTGGAACTCCTCGAGCTTCTGCTCGAAGCGCGAAAACAGCGACAGCGCGTCCGCGGTCGAGCCCGCAAAACCGGCGAGGATCTTGTCGCTATAGAGACGCCGAATCTTGCGAGCCTTCTGCTTCACCACGCTCTCGCCCATCGTCACTTGCCCGTCGCCGCCCATGGCGAGCCGGTTCCCGCGGCGGACGCTCAGAATCGTCGTCCCTTTGAAACGCCCGAACTCTTTCACGAAGCCTCCGAAAATCCATTATAGCAGATGGGTCGCTCGCGCAAGGCGGACATCGGCGGTCCACCCGCGCCTGGCGAACGGCGGACTAGGAGACCCCTTTGGGATTCCCCGGCTCAAAGAATCCCGGCGGAATCGGTTTGTCGTACACCGCTTCGGTCCGATAAATCTCCGTGATGCGCTCGTCATCGAGAAAATGCCCGACGTGCATGGGGGTTTGAATGCCCTGGAATTTCTGGTAATCCCCGTAAGAGTCCTCGTATTTCTGCCATTCGTGAGTGTCCGGATCCTGCACTTGGTAGGCGATGCGAAGCGGCAGGAAACTGCTTTGGTGGAGGTAAATCCGAACGCGCACTTGGCGCGCATCCACGAGGTCGAGGACGAAAGCCGGGGCGGCATCGACAAAATCTACGCCGCCGAACTGCACAAGTATTCCCGGTTCGCGGAGAACCTCGCGCAGAAGGTTCTCGAGCGTATATCGGTTGGCGAGCGTCCAGCGGCGAATTTGAACGGGCGGCTGCCGGATAATTCCAAAGCGGTCGATTTCCCACCCGTGGTCGCCGTCGTTAATCAAGACCACGGCCGGAAATTTCCCGTAAGAGAAGCGTCGCTTGTCGGGAAATTGCGCCGTACTTTCGAACGGCAGCATGCCCGCCGTCTCGCCCTCGGAAAATACAAAGGCGCGGCCGCGCGTGTAGAGTGATTTGAATTTGAGAAAACTTTCTCCCCCGAGCGCCTGCGTGGTTTTCGTCAAGAGCTCCTGAGCTTTGGGGTCGATGCGCGAGGGCAGGCTCGTTCCCTGGTCGGCGGGGCGAAGCTCGCCCCCAATGACAAAGAGGCCGAGGCCGGCGACCAGCATGATGAGCTTGTAGCGCAACTTCCGTCCTTTGAAGTTGCGGCTCTTGCAAAGGTCATCGAAGACCCGCAAGATTTGGAAAGCGAATCTTGCGCTACAGGCTTTGGGAGGCGTTGGACGGCGGTTAGCCACAGAGGACGTTGCCTCCGTTCACATTCACAATCTCACCCGTCAGATAGGATGCCATATCCGAGGCAAGGAATAGGATGGGCATGGCGATTTCTTGGGGTTGAGCAAAGCGGCCCAAGGGAATAGTGGCCATGGCTTTCCGGGCTTCGCGAGGATTGGCCAGCACGGGCGCAGCCATGTCGGTAGCCACCCAGCCCGGAGCGACGCCGTTGACCAGGATGCGGTGCGGGGCGAGCTCCGTCGATAGGCCTTTGACAAGACTGATGAGCCCGCCCTTGCTTGCGCCGTAATGCGTGTGGAAGGCCTCTCCGCGCTGGCCGGCGGTCGAAGAAACCGCGATGATGCGCCCCGACTTCTGGCGGATCATGTGAGGAACCGCGTAGTGGATGATGGCGTAGACCCCTTTGAGATTGACCGCCATCATTTCATCCCACTCGGTTTCGGTCAGCCGCTCGATGGGAGCGGGTTCCGAGTTCCAGATGCCGGCGTTCGCCACCACAATGTCAATGCGGCCGAAGCGTCGAACCGCCGTCTGGATGAGCCTCTGCGCATCGCGCATTTTCGAAGCTTCCACCCGCACGGGAACGCGTTCGCCCGGGAAAGATCGGCATTGTGCGGCGAGCTCGGTGGCCGCGCGCGCCGCGCGGCGGTAACTGAAGACGACGTTCGCGTGGGCTTCGGCCAGGAGCTTGACCGTGGCCGCTCCAATTCCCCGCGAGCCGCCCGTAACCACGGCAACTTGACCGTCAAGTCGAATGGTCATTCGGTGGTCGGCGAGCCTAAATCTCCCGAACTCCTCTTACCACATTTACCCGGCACATTAGGAATCCGCCAATTTCTTTGATCTGAATGCTCCACGTCCGACCTTGCGATTCTGACCTCCGCGAAAGTGGAACTAGAAGTGGCTATAATGCCAGAAATGCTAGGGTTCACAAGGAGGGAAATAAAACAGCTCGCGCCGAAGCTCGACCAAGCCATTAGAAGAGGAGATTACGCGGCCTTCAAGGAGATACTTACTTTGGCCGAGATCGTCCCTGGGAGCGACTGCTACCGTTCTTTGGAAGCCGAGTTTTGGAGGGCGGTTGCGGAGTATCGAAGGAGTAGGTACGGATTGCCTTAATAACGCGCTTTCTCTTTTCCTTAGGCAAAGACTCTACGTGTTCCGCGATGGAGTCCAACATCGCGTCCAAAATCTGTTCGTACTTTGTTTTTGTGGCCCTAGACATTTAACCCTACATTATCTTGTCGCATTCCGCCGGATTGGTCCGCCATTCAGTGGTCCTATCTTTGGCAAGAATAAGACACGCTTGGTGCCATGTCAACGTGACTTTCGTAATCCACGGATTTATAGCGGCTCCCTCCGTTACTCGGGCGGGGGATGGAATCGGGAAGCAATCCGTGCTCGGACCTCGGCGCAAAGCTCCTCCGCGGTGTTCAGTCCCAGCCCCGCGGTTGGAATCGGTGGGTGCACGATCATTTCCGTCTGCCCGCCCCGTACATAATACGTGTCCGGCTTCAATGCGTCCCGCGTGCCGTTCAAGGTGATGGGAACGATCGGCACCCCCGCCTTAATCGCCAAATAAAAGGAGCCTCCCTTAAACGGCCGGAGCTGCCCATCGCGGCTGCGGTGCCCCTCCGGAAAAAGCACCACAGGGCTCCCGGTGCGAATCCGCTGGCTGGCGACCTCCAAGCTTCGAAGGGCCTCCCGCGGACGCTCGCGCTCGACCGGGATGTGGCCCGAGCGCCGCAGGTGCCAGCCCAGAAACGGGAGGTGAAATAAAGACCGCTTGGCGAGGAATCGGAAACGGACGGGGAGATGAACAAACAGAATCGGGATGTCGAGCGCGCTCTGATGATTGACCGAAAAGACGACGCTCTGATTTCGAGGGACGTTCTCAAGGCCCTCGACCCGGACTCGAACGCGGCAGGTCTTCAAGATGAGCCAGGACCAAAACTTCGCGCAACCGTGTTGCCAATGACCGCTGCCGTCGAAAATCGAGCCTAAGAGCGACGCCGTCCCGCAGGCTCCAGTGTAAAAATAAATGAGCGGGATCGTAATGAGAAGAGAGCGCAGATAGCCCCGATAATAACGGAAGCCCGACTCGGAGGCTGTGCTCTTAACCGGCACGGTGGAAGCTGTTTCCATCTTGGGTTCGGGGCGAACCGTTTCTTCTCCCTCCTCTCCAGCGCCCCCTCAGCGGACAGGAATCGCCATCCGACGACCAAGCTTCAGGCGGCCTTCCTGCTGTGCCTTCTTGATCGCTCCGACCAGGAACAGGGAGCCGGCGGCGAGCACCACGTCGTCCGGTGCGCTTTCAGCCAAAGCGCGTTCAAGCGCTCGAACCGGATCGTCCTCAAGGCGGACATTGGCGGGCCGCCTTCCCACGGCGGAGAGGATTTCCTCCGGTGAAGCGGCACGCGGCTGATCGGGCAAGGTCAAGTAAATAACCTCGGCAAGTGGAAAGAGCAGGCGGCTGATTTCTCCGATGGCCTTATCGCGCATCGAGGCGTAGACCAGCCGCAGCCGCCGGCCCGCCCAATGTTCTGTTGCGAATGCCGCGAGTTCTCGGGCGCCGCCGGGGTTGTGCGCCCCGTCAAGCACTACCAGAGGGCTTTCCGAAATGAACTCCAGCCGCCCGGGCCAGGATGTCCGCTCGAGTCCACGCGCCACGGCTTCCTGTGGAATCACTAAACCTTCCCGCTTCAAGAGCCAGGCCGCAGTCACGGCCGTAATGGCATTCTGAAGCTGAAAACGGCCTCGGAGCGATGGGGCCAAATCGGAAAAGGGGTCCTCGCCGACCGTCAGGTCAAAGATCATCAGCCCTTCGGAGTCCGTGAAATGGGCGACCCGGGCGAAGGATTCGGTTTCGACGAGCGGAGCCCCGAGCTCACGAGCTCGGCGGCGAATGACCTCGCGGGCTTCCGGGTTTTCCACCGACGAGACCACCGGCCGGCCGGGCTTGATCACACCGGCCTTCTCGGCGGCGATGGCGGCGTGAGTTTCGCCCAGGAACTTCTCGTGGTCGAGATCAATATTCGTGATCACCGCCACGCGCGGGATGGTGACATTGGTCGCATCGAGCCGGCCGCCCATCCCGACTTCGAGCACAGCGAAATTCGCGGCCTGGCGAGCGAAATAAACGAATCCGCTGGCGGTGAGAAACTCAAAGAAACTTGGCCGCTGGGCTAGCGACCGATTCTCGAGCAACCGGCCCGCCACCTCCCAGACGCGGGTGAACACGTCGGCGAAATCGGCGTCCGAAATCTCCCGGCCGTTGAGCCGGATTCTTTCATTCGGGCGGAGCAAGTGCGGAGAAGTATAAAGCCCGGTTCGGTAACCGGCCGCTTGAAGAATGGAGGCCAGGAACGCCGAGGTGGATCCTTTGCCGTTGGTTCCGGCCACGATGGCCGTCGGGTAGCGGAGGTGCGGGTCGCCAAGCGAAGCCAGAATAGTTTGGATGGTCGCCAGGTCGAATTTTACGCCGCGGAGTTCTTGGCCGAGTCGAGCCAACTCCTCCAGACAATCGTGGTAATTCACCGCGCCGCCTCCGTAGAACGTTCTCCCCTCAAGTTGATTCGCCTTTTCGTCGCTTCGAGGACAGCCGCTGTAGCGGCGGTCCCGCGCCTGCTCGGCCGGCGATAAGAAAGGCGCCGTTCATAGAGTGGCGCTATAGCGACCGAAGGTGCGTTCTTCATCCTGCTAGGCGCCCAGGAGGTCGAAGGACCGGGCGATGTAGGATTTCAACTCCTTGCGGGGCACGATCGCGTCCAACATCCCGTGAGCTAACAGGAGATATACGGCTTCCTCACTTCGTCGAGCCTGGCCGGCGCGGGGCTGATTTTCGCCATTTGCATCAGGCTGATGGCGCCTTCCATCATTCGGGCCCCGCCCGAGCAAGAGACGATCACCAGCGGCAATTTTTGTTCGATGCAGCGATCAATGGCGCGGGTGATCTTTTCACCCACCACCGCGCCCATGCTTCCGCCCACGAAATGAAATTCCATGGCGCAAATGATAGTGGGCTTGCCGGCGAGCCGCCCTTCGCCGGTGATGGCGGCATCTTTCAGTCCGGTTTCTTTCTCCGCCTTCTTCAAGCGTTCCTGGTAACTCTTCGTGTCCCTGAAATCGAGAGGGTCGGTCGAGGCCAGGGACCGGTCGTGCTCCCTGTATTGGCCGTCGTCGAAGAGCATTTCCAGCCGCGCCTTGGCGGGCATTTTGAAATGAAAACCGCATTTGGTGCAACAGAGGGCCTTGGCCAGCAAGTCCTTCTTCCAAAGGATTTGCTTGCAATTTTCGCACTTCACCCAGAGCCCTTCGGTCTGAACGCGCTTGGCCGGCGGGCTTTCGGGTGGCGTCTTGGCTTTTCGGGTTTCGGCCATTGGGCGCCGGCTCGAGAAGTCCGAACCTCGCATACTATTAAACACGAATTATCGCCTCCCCATCGAAATCTTTTATCAGGCTGATGAAATATTGTCTCACGTTGTCATTCTGAGCGCAGCGAAGAATCTCTCATATTGATTTCAATCCACTGCGAGATGCTTCGCGAAGTCTACCCTGAGCGCGGAATGAAAGGGATTCTTCGCTTCGCTCAGAATGACAAGTGAAGAGCCTGCCCTGAGCGAAGCGAATGGGGCTCAGCATGACATTTCGGCGTGTCTTTCATCAGCCTGCTAGTGAGGGCCGACTCCGCTGTGTGGGCGGCCGGAGGCCCGCGCTACGGCCACCGCTTAGTCAGTATTCAATGCCTCGCTGGGCCTGTACGCCCTTGTGATAAGGATGCTTGATCTCCCGCATTTCCGTCACGAGATCCGCCACCTCGACGATATCGGGGTTAGCGTTTCGGCCGGTCAGTATGACATGCACCATTTCGGGCTTGCGCCTAAGCGCCTCGATCACCTTTCCCACTTCCAGCATCTTGTAACTGATGGCGTAGTTGATCTCATCGAGGATGACGAGGTCGTATTCGCCGCTTTGGATTTTTTCCGCGGCGAACCGCCAGGCTTCCTCCACCAGGCGCACATCTTCCGGATCGGGTTTTTCGGCGCCGACTTTCACAAAGCCCCGCCCCATGGGAATAATCCGGAAGGAGTTCTCGCCGAACCGTTTGGCCGCCTCGAGCTCGCCGTAATGCCACGAGCCTTTGATAAACTGCACCATCAACACCTTGAGCCCCTGGCCGGCGGCCCGCATGGCCGTTCCGAGCGCCGCCGTCGTCTTGCCTTTCCCAGGCCCCGTGTGGACGATGATCAGGCCCTTTCGCGTTTCGGGCACTCACGCCCCCCCGTTCGATTCTCGCACGCCAACCCGGTACTCATCGCGGATAAGGATACCCTCGAAGTATGGTAAACGCTCGGTAAACCTGCTCGAGCAGCAGGGCACGCGCCCAGTCGTGAGTGAACGTCATCCGCGATAAAGACAAGACCAGATCGGCTTGATCTCGGAAGGCCGTGGAAAAGCCCTCTGGGCCCCCCACCACGAATGCCAGCTCCCGCGTCCCTCCCAGCGCGCGCCGCCCAAGCCATTCCGCGAATTCTTCAGAGGTCCATTCACGGCCGCGCGCATCGAGCAGCACCTTGTAAGACCCTTTGAGCCGATCGAGCAGCCTGCGCTCGGCCGGGGAGAGCGCGCCTCGGGACGCTGGGCCGTCTTTCGTGAGGCGGACCTCGTCAATGGCCAAATCCACGAAACGGCCAATCCGTTCCCGGTAGTCCGCCTCGAGCGCCCTCAGGTGCGCGTTCTTGGTTCTGGCCTCCCAAACGATTCGAAGGCGCATCGTTCAATCCAGATGATACCGCTTCCGTTTCAGGAAAAGTGTCTTACGACTGATACCGAGAATCGCGGCCGTTTGGTCCATGGAATCGTGAGTGGTTTTCAAGACCTCTCGGATGTACGCCTGCTCCACCTCTTCAAGGGAAGCGGTCCGCCTCCCCTCGGAAGGGGAGCCGTTCAAAAGCGAGATCGGCAGGTGACGAGGACGAATTTCACCTCCGCGGGCTTCGATCATCGCTCGTTCGATGAGGTTTCGCAATTCGCGCGCGTTTCCGGGATAGTCGTACGCTTCCAGGGCTTCGAGGGCCGGAGTGGAAATGCCGGTTTTTGGGAACCCATGCCAACGTCCCAGTTGCGCCAGAAAATGTTCGGCCAGTGGGCGTATGTCATCCCGCCGGTCGCGCAGGGGAGGAAGGGCCACTGGGATCACGGCCAACCGGAAGTAAAGGTCTTCGCGGAAGGACCTGTCCCGGACGGCTCGCTCGAGGTCGGCGGCGGTTAGGGCGATGATGCGCGCCATCAGCCGCCGGACCACGCGGCCGCCCAACCTCTCGAAAGTCCGTTGGTCCACGACGCGCAGCAGTTTCGCCTGCATAGCCGGCGTCAGGGCGGCCACTTCGTCGAGCACCAGCGTCCCCTCGCCGGCCATTTCCATCCGTCCCACTTTCGCCGCGACGGCGCCCGTAAAGGCCCCCTTTTCGTGCCCGAAAAGCTCACTTTCCATCAGACCCTCGGGAAGAGTGGCGCAGTCGATTTTTAACAGGGGCTGGTCGCGGTTGGGCCCCAGGTAATGGACGATTTCGGAGAAGAGGTCCTTCCCCGTTCCACTCTCGCCGCGAACCAGGAGTGTGGATCGCGTTTGGGCCAGCCGCGAGGCGGCGGCGCGCAGCTTTTTATTGGCCGCGTCGGAGCCGATCCAAACCGGTGCGGCCGACGCGCCGAGGTTGGTCTCCTTAGGATTCATCACCAGTCTGCCGCTATTCACCATCGCTTGGAATGGGAACACGCTCGGCGACGTTCCACAACCGCTCGAGGTCGTAAAACCGCCGCGCCCGTTCGGAAAAAATGTGCACCACGAAATTCAGATAGTCGAGCAGAATCCACTCAGCCTGAGCGTAGCCCTCGATATGTGCGGGACGCGCTCCTTCCCGCCGCAGGTTTTCGACGATCGCGTCACAAATCGCCTGCGAGTGCCGCGTCGAAGTCCCCGTGCATATCAAGAAAAAGTCCGTAAAAGAACAGTGGCCCGTCAGGTTGAGAAGGCCGAGGTCACGAGCTTTGCGGCCCTGCGCGGCCCTCACCGCTTCCCGCACTTGAGGTGTCACTGTCAAGCAATCCCCGGACGAGCGGGGCGATATAAACCTTCCTTCCTTATGTACTCCTCGACCAGCGGCGGAACAAGGCCCGCCAAGCTCAGGCCGGCCGCAGCCATTTTTCGAATGTCGCGGGCCGCCACGAGGACGTGCATGTCCTCGATCACGTGCAGGTCCGTTTGTCGAAGACGAAAACTCTTCATTTCTTTTGGACTCTTCAGTGGCCGCAGAAGGCCTTTCGGAATCACCCCGCGGATATCCCGAATAGAAAAGCCCGGCCGGGAAACCACTATAAAGTCCACCATCTCGAGCAGACGATCGTGGGCCTTCCAGTGAGGCAAGTCGAGGAAAGCGTCCGCGCCCAGCAGGAAGAACAGGCGGTCCGCCGGCGCCAGCCGCCTTTTCACCCTCCCGGCGGTCGAGACGGAGTATTGGGGCTGGCCGTCCGAGGATGGCGATTCGAGGAGGGAAGGGACGAATCCGCCTTCTCCCGCGCAGGCTAAAGTCACCATGCCGAACCGGTGTTCGTAAGATGTGAGACGATGGCGCAATTTGTGTGGCGGGAAGGCCGAGGGCACGAACAAGACCTTGTCCAGTCGCAACAGGCGCGCGGCGGCCCGAGCGGCGCCGAGGTGCCCGATGTGAACGGGATCGAACGTTCCGCCGAATAGGGCAATTCTCACAGGGGAGTGAATCCTAAGCGTCTTCCGGCGCGGCCATCCAGACCGGCTCCGGCCGCGGAATCTTTTCGAGCGAGGCCCACACCGCTTCTTTCAATTCGGCCAGCCCGTCTCCGGAGACGCATGAGATCTCGAACAACTTCTTCTCCTGCTCGCGGCAAAACTCGCGCAGCCCCACCAGCCGATCGCCATCGCCGGCAGCGTCCGTGCGCGAGGCAATCAGCAACATGGGCTTTGTCGCTACCGTCGAGCTGAAGCTCTTCAATTCCTCCATGACGGTCCAGTAGTCCTCGATGGGGTCCCGGCCGCAGTGCTCGGCGGCGTCAATGAGATGGAGAAGAAGGCGCGTGCGCTCGAGGTGCTTCAGGAACCGCGTGCCCAGCCCGCGCCCTTCGTGAGCCCCGGCGATGAGCCCTGGAATGTCGGCCATGACAAAGGACCGCTCCACGTCCAGGCCCACCACGCCGAGACAGGGCTCGAGAGTGGTAAAAGGATAATCGGCGATTTTGGGACGCGCGGCGCTGAGGCGCGAGATCAAAGTGGATTTGCCCACATTCGGAAAGCCCACCAAGCCCACGTCGGCTAGAAGTTTCAGTTCCAGCCGCAAGGTTCGGGTGGTGCCGGGAGCGCCCGGCTCGGCTTTGCGCGGCGCCTGGCGCGTGGAGGAAACGAAGCGGGCGTTGCCACGCCCCCCGCGGCCTCCTTGAGCGACTACAAACTTTTGACCGGGTGCGTTGAAATCCCAAAGCTTCTCCCCACTCTCCCGGTCGAAAACTAGTGTGCCCACCGGAACCGTGATGACCAGGTCCTCTCCGTCTTCCCCGTGTCGGTTGGAGCCTTCCCCGTGCCGGCCCCGCGTGGCGGCAAATTCGCGTTGATAGCGGAACTTGAGGAGGGTATTGAGATGCCCGGAGCTTTCGAGAGAGACGCTGCCGCCCTTGCCGCCGTCGCCACCGCTCGGGCCGCCCCGCGGGACGAATTTTTCCCGGCGAAACGCCACACACCCGTTCCCTCCGCCTCCTCCTACGACCCGGATCTCCGCTTCGTCAATGAACACCCGATCGTCTCCACGGTCTTGTGGTCCGTCAAAGGCCGCTAGAAATGACAAAAGCGGCGGAAGCGCCCAACTTCATTATCTCGCGCCCCACCGCTTCGAAATTTAATTCGCTGACGGGACCAGAATATGGATGAACCGCCCGAGCGAGCCTTTGTCTTCGAACTTCACCACGCCCGATACCTTGGCAAAGAGCGTGTCGTCTCTGCCGCGGCCGACGTTTGAACCCGGCTTCAAGCGGGTCCCGCGCTGGCGGATCAGGATGGAGCCTCCCGGCACGAATTGACCGTCAAAGCGCTTGACCCCCAGCCGCTGCGAATTCGAGTCGCGTCCGTTCCGCGAACTTCCCAGCCCTTTTTTGTGCGCCATATGAAAAACCTTTTGGGGGCCGCGCGTCCCTAACCCGCCACGATGCCTTTAATCAGAACTTCGCTGTAGGGCTGGCGGTGTCCGGCGGTCCTGCGATATTGCTTCTTACGCTTGTACTTGAGCACGCGCACCTTGGGCGCTCGTGCGTTGCGGAGGATCGTCCCGGTGACTTTCGCGTGCTCGATCAGCGGCAGCCCAAGCTCCAACTTTTCGCCGCGGATGGCGAAGACGCGGTTGAATTCCACGCCCGCCCCCGCCTCGCCTGGCAACCGTTCCACTCGAATAACGTCGCCGGGCGACACTTTATATTGTTTTCCGCCCGTCTGAAAGATGGCGTACACAGGAAACCTTTCCCCACAAATAGTGAGGATGTATTATATTGGCGATGTTCGATTTCTGTCAATGCGCGGCGGCGAATATTTACCCTCCGGCCGAAATCCGGAGAGTATAATGGCTGAAATCTTTAGAAGGGGGTGACTTATGGCTGATTCTTCCAACATCAATCGTCGAGAGTTCTTGAAGACCGGGGCCAAGACTGGCGCGGGCCTTGCCGCCCTGGAGGGCATTACTTTTATCACCAGGCCCGAGCGAGTTTTCGGCGCAAACGACCGCGTCCGAGTAGCAATCTTTGGGGTCCGCGGCCGAGGCTGGGATCACGTGGAGGAATACCACACCCTGCCCGACGTTGAGGTGGCGTCTCTTTGCGACGTGGACGAAAACGTCAGCGCCAAACGCGTGGCGGACATGGAGAAGCGGGGTTGGGCAAAGCCCTCAACGTGCCACGATCCCCGCGAAGTGATGGACGACAAGAGCATCGACGCGGTTTCTATCGCCACGCCCAACCACTGGCATTCCCTGATCGCCATTTGGGCCTGCCAGTCGGGCAAGGACGTCTATTGCGAGAAGCCGTGCTCCCACAACTGGTGGGAGGGGCGCCAGCTCGCTCGAGCCGCACAGAAATACAACCGCCTCGTCCAGCACGGCACGCAAAGCCGGTCGAGCGCGGGCCTGCGCGAGGGCGTCCAAAAGCTTCGGGAGGGAGTGATTGGCGAGGTTTATCTGTCGCGCGGGCTTTGCTATAAGTGGCGAGACACCATCGGCCACAAGCCCGTCGAGGCAGTGCCGGCCGGCGTCCACTATGACCTTTGGACCGGGCCTGCGCCCTTGAAGCCTTTCACCCAGAACCGCTTTCATTACAACTGGCACTGGATCTGGGAGACCGGCAACGGCGACATCGGCAACCAGGGCATCCATGAAATGGACGTCGCGCGCTGGGGACTAGGCGTCGGGTACCCGAACAAAGTGTCTGCGATCGGCGGCCACTTCGTTTTCGACGATGATCAGCAAACGCCAAACACTTTGAACGTCGCCTGCGAGTTCGACATGCCGGACGGAAAACGCAAGATGCTGGAATTCGAGGTCCGGCACTGGATCACCAATCACGAAGCCGGCATCGGCGAGGGCCGTTTCAGCGGAAGCATTCCGGCGGCGGGCCTTCAAGCTCCCAAACCCAAGGCGGCCGGCAAGCACAAGCTCGGGCCCGACGCCGGGTCCCACAACACCATCGGAAACATTTTCTACGGCTCCAAGGGCGTCATGGCGATGGATGGCTACGACGCATACCGGACTTGGCTCGGTGACGACCAAGAGCCGGGCCCGACGGGTAGTGGCAAAGAAACCCACTTCGCCAATTTTGTGGAGGCCGTTCGCAACCGCAAGAAGGAAATGCTCAATGCGCCAATCGAGGAGGGCCATCTCTCCTGCACGCTCGTCCATCTGGCCAATGCCTCCTATCGGTTGGGCCGCACGTTGCACTTCGATCCGGCGAGTGAATTGGTGATCGGAGACGACGAAGCAAACTTGATGCTCCGGGACGGCGACCGCGGATACCGCGATCCCTTCGTCGTACCTGAGCAAGTCTGATGAATGGAATGCTAGTGGGGCCTCGATGAAACAACCAAAGGTCGGGCGCCGGAGCTTTTTCAGCCAAGTGGGAGGATTGATTGGCGCGGCCTGGGCCTTACCGCCTGCGGGCCCGCCTGCCGATGCCCGCCTCCCGAATCCGGTGGGGTACGCCACCCTCACTTGGCCGGAAAGCGAATTGACCCACGCCTTGCAGGTTATCTCCACTCATGATTTCCAAGGCATCCAGTTCCTTGGCTGGGTCAGCGAGAATTACGGAGGTGACCGGCGCGGGGAGCTCCAAGGTTTGCTCAAGGACCTGAAGCTTCGGCCTATCGCCCTCTCCTGCTCAGGTCTCAAGCTTCACCCCGGGGGCGCTTCGCCGGACTCTGAAAGGATGCGAGGGTACGCGGATTTTTTCCAGCACCTCGGCGGGCGCTACCTTCAAGTGACCGACGGTGGGCGGCCCAGCGTTTCCTACTCGGCGGCGGATATCCAGGGGCTGGGCCGACAGATGAACGACTTGGGCAAGATCGCCGCTGACCACGGTTTGGCTCTGGGATATCACCCTCACTTCGGGACCATTGGCGAGACACGCGAAGGACTCGGCCGAGTCCTCGATGCCACCGATCCGCATCATGTCAAGTTGATCGTGGACGTCGCGCATCTGGCGCTCGGCGGCTCGGACCCTGCGGAAATCATCCGCAGCTATCGCGACCGGTTAATCTTTTGTCATTTCAAAGACGTGCGGAAAGATATCTGGGAACTGGCTCGGAAGGACCCCAATCTCGTCCGCCGGAAGACTTGTCACTTCTGTGAAATTGGGTCGGGGGCGGTGAATTTTGCGCCGATCCTTTCCGCCTTCCGTGAAGTCGGGTTCCAAGGCTGGGTGATTGTCGAACTCGATCCTTGCAAGGAGCTTGCCGGCGGGCATAAAAAGCAGATGCTTCGCGGAGTTTACCCTGAGCGCGGAACGAAAGGGATTCTTGCCCTGATTCACTGCATCGGGGTCAGAATGACAAGCGAAGAGCCTGCCCTCCCTTCGACTCCGCTCAGGGACAGTGAGCGAAGTCGAACTGTGAGCGAAGCGAATGGGGCTCAGCATGACAGAATCGACTTTTTCAGCAACCTCCCAAAGTGTCCCGATTAAATCCATAGGGACGACGAAGAATGGGAGCTCTCGTCAAACCGGTTTCCATCCTACGAGCAGGGCCAGCTCCAACCACTTCCAATTACAATCTACGTCTTGGAAGCCAATTTCGCCGAGCCAGCGCAATTGCGTCTCCACGGCGAGAAGTTTGTTCGAGGGGTCTTCCCCGAGCATGGCGATGCCGAGCTTGTCAAGGAAGCGTTCGTGCAGCCGAGCAGTGGGAGAAGCCACGTGTTCTAGATTGCAAAATACGCCGCCTGGCAGAAGGCGGTCGTAGATCTCTGTGTACAGCGCCCGCTTTCTTTCGTGCACAAGGTGATGAATTGCGAGGGCCGAAACTACAGCATCAAATCGGCCGATCTCGGGGAGGCTTCCGTCCAGATTGTGCTCAATCACCGTAACGGTGGAATCGGACTCAAAATTCTTGCGCAGCCTTTCGACCATCACCTTAGAAAAATCGAGCGCCACCGCCTCGGCCTTGGGATAACGGAGTTTGAGCAGGCGCATCATCCTGCCGTCTCCGCTCCCCAGATCCAGAATTCGCTCGGCCGTCGCCGGGAGCGAATCCATTAAGGCCGCCTCCCCCTCCATCCGGTGAGGGATCGAGTCGGCCTTTTTCAAATAATCCAAGGCGTGCTGGGTCTCAGACCAAAGGTTGACGTTTTCCGCCATTGCGCCGGCCAGTCGTCTCGTGGCTAAATAACTGCTCCAAAGTGGCATTATAGCGAAATCGCACGGCGAACGGGGGACCGAATGGGGCTTCCCAAAGCCTGGATGTCCTGGAGCACGGGAAAAGACAGCGCCTGGGCTCTCGACAAGATTCGGACCGAAGGCCGCGTCGAAGTCACCGCGCTCTTGACGACGGTCAATCAGGCGTTCGCGCGCGTCGCCATGCACGCGGTCCGCGAACAATTATTGGAAACCCAAGCCGAAGCTCTGGGCCTGGCGCTGGTCAAAATTCCACTCCCCTGGCCGTGTCCGAACGTTGCCTACGAAGAGGCCATGGAGCGCGCCCTGGCACAGGCGCGGGCGGCCGGGGTCTCTCATGTGGTATTCGGCGACCTGTTTCTTCAGGAAATTCGCAAGTATCGCGAAGAAAAGATGGCGGGCACAGGGCTCACACCCTTGTTTCCGATTTGGGGTCTGGATACATGGGAGCTGGCTCGAGAAATGGTGGGCGCCGGCCTGCGCGCGTTTCTCACCTGTGTTGACCCGCGCAGGATGGACCGCTCGTTCGCAGGCCGCATCTTTGATAGCAGCTTGCTTTCTGCGCTTCCTTCCGGAGTGGACCCCTGCGGCGAGAACGGGGAATTCCACACCTTCGCTTACGCCGGCCCCATGTTCCGCCACGAAATTGACGCGCGCGTGGGCCAGATCGAAGAGCGGGATGGTTTCGTATTCGCTGATGTTCTGCCCGCAGGGAATGCGGCTAGTGAATCCCCCCGGGAACGGCAGTCGAAGTGACCATCGCCACCCCGTTATAAACCGTATTTCTCGGCCATGCGCTTCAGGAACTCAAAGGATTCGCGGTACTGGACGTCGAGGTCCGGGACCATTCCGACGTCAATGGCGAGGTATCCCGAGAAGCGGTGTTTCTTGAGGCCCTGAAATACGCCTTCCCAGTCCACGGTCCCACGCCCTATTGCCAGATGGTCGTTGGTGCGGCCGTCATTGTCCGCCGCGTGGACATAGAAAATCCTCCTCCCGAGTTTTTCGACGCTCAGGGCGAGGATTTCTTTCTGCGCGTTCAGGTGTGCCGTGTCCAGCACGGCGCCGAAGTTGTCGTTCTCGACGGCGTCCATCATGCGCAGGATGGCGTCTGTGTTGCTCAAGAGCTCCCCGACGCGCGGCTCGACGCAAAAGCGAAGTTTTGCCTTCTTAGCTTCGCGCGCCATGAAGCTGAAGCTCTCGACCATCGCCTCCCATTGCCGCTCCCACTTGAACTTGGGGTCAATCTCAACGGTAAAGTGTTTCCCGAAACTGACGCTCTCTTTGTAGGGCGAATCGCCGCGAAATTTGAGCGGCGGCGTGAAGCTATCGCCCTGGATGGTCGCGCACCCAAAAAAGTTGGCGATCTCGATGGCCCGCTTGAACAAGTCGCGGGACTCCCGCCGCTCGCGCTTTGCGAGGCTCACGGATTGCGGCAGTACCGGGCAGAAATTGATGACGCGCAGCCCGTTTTCGTCGCAGAATTTTTTCAGGTCACGCCGCTTCTCGTAAACCTCGAGAAGATTCTCCCTCCGAACGCCTTCCAGTTCGACGTTGTCGAACCCCAGGGCCTTCATCTCGCCAAGAACCCGGAACGTATGGTCGAGCGAGGGAGGGTATCCGTACTTGGAAATCGCGTACAGCCAGCAACAACCGATCTTCATGGTGGTTTTCCTCTCCGCAGCCGATACTTTAAAAGAACCGCCCGGAAAAGGGCAAACAATTCTGATGGCCGCCCGAGTACAGGCCGGCCCCCTCCAGGTTCCGCGCTTCGCCGTGTTTTCGAGCCTTCTTCTTGATAACTTCCTTAATTATTTGAAACTCTAAAACCCTTTCCGGTGTCCATAAGAGTGAAGAAGGCTTGAAAGGGCTGGCGAGCGCGGGTCGCGTAATCCGACTGGCGCCGCAGGCGGGAGGCGAAGTCATGTTCAGAGAAACCCTGCTCGATTCTTCTCCAACTCAGGGAGCGCATCTGACCTCCTATCAACGCGGGATTTCGTGCCTGGCGGGGCTGGTGGGTTTTGCGGCGGGGGCGATCGCGTTTCCAATCCTCCCAGGATTTACGGGCCCGTGGGCGTGGCTCGAAGGAGGCTTGGCGTCCGGCTTCATCGCGCTGCTTTACGTCTTAATGGCCTATTTTGTCGTCGCGGATGCTCGCCAAGCGGGAATTCGACCCGGCCCTTGGCTGGCGGTGGTCCTGGTATTCAACCTTCCGGGTCTGGTTTGTTACCTGGCCTTTTCGGCTCGAAAGACCGGTGACTGGAAGAGGGTGGCCCTTCCGCTCGCCTACTCGTTCGAAGCCGCGTTGCTGGGGGTTTGTCTGGTCATGCCGCTGGTTTTTACAGAAGCGCTCCCAAAGCTCGCGTGGCTCACGCCTGTGCCGCCGCCTCCGATCGGGGTCCCCAGTCACGGCGCGGCTAGGGGGCAAAGGCCCCCGCGCCGGCGGCCCACAACTTCGACCCTCTTCGCTCCCACGATCATTCCCCCGATTTCGAAACCGCTCGAAGAGACTGAACCAGTTCCCAAGGCGGGCGGATTAGAAGGAATCTCTCCCGGACTCCCGAACGGTGCCAGGGGCGGAGGTTTTGACAACCTCCTCAGCGAATCGGGCAGGTACCCTCCTCTGCCACCTCCGCCCAGCACCACCAAACGCCAGGCGAGAATCATCGTGGGTGGGGAAGTCGAAGCGGCCAAGCTGATTTCCGGGCCCGCGCCCGAATACCCGACGCTCGCGCGCATGGCGCGCACGGAAGGCACGGTGCGGCTCGCCGCCATCATCAGTCGCGATGGTACGATTCGGGACCTGCGAGTCCTGGGCGGCCATCCGCTCCTCATCAATTCGGCCGTCGAGGCGGTGGAGCGCTGGCGCTATCAGCCGACGCTGCTGGATGGCAAGCCCGTCGAGGTCGAAACCGAAATTGAAGTGAGATTCAAGCTGTCCGATTAATGTTGCCCTCGAGAGCCATCTCGCTGTAGCAGTAGCTTACGGTTTCTTTCCTGCCACGAAGATCCTTGTCGCGTGCGTCTTTTCTTCGTGTCCTCTGTGGCTCGAAGACCCTCACCACAGGGCCCACTGAGCGGCTCCGCGTCCTCTTTGTGAAACCTTGAGAAGCACGGAGATCACTCAGAATCGGGTTTTAGTTCCGGCTCGGCGGAGCGAGATCTATTCCCTCCTTACCCGCAGTTGTACAGCCCTTTCATGTATGCCAACATAAGTCGCCTTTCCCCCCGCCTCGGTCCGGGGAAGTGCAATCGCCATGGGTCGCCGCTTGCTGACGGAATACATTCAAGAGTTCCGTCGCCATGAAAGCGAAGTCGCCTACGCGCACCGGCGCGGCTACCGGCTGCTGCGCTGGACTTACGGCGAGGTCGCCTCGGCTGCCGCTCGGTTCGCGCGACTGCTTGAGAGCCGCGGCGTGGGCAAGGGGGACCGAGTGCTCCTCGCGGGCGGTGACTTGGCCGAATGGGCGGCGGTTTTTTGGGGATGCTTGCTGCGCGGGGCGGCCGTAGTGCCGCTCGACCGGTGCGGGGCACCTGAATTTGCGCGCCGCGTCGCGGACGAGGTCACACCGAAGCTCTTCGCTCGGTCACACCATCTTTCGGAGATCGACGTCGGTCTGCCCACCCTCACCCTCGAGACGCTGCGCGAGGCGCTTGCCCCCTTTTCCGCCGAGGCTTATCCGCCTCAGGATTTGCGAGCGAGCGATCCCGTCGAGATCGTTTTTACTTCCGGCACCACCGCCGAGCCCAAGGGCGTAGTGCTTACTCACGAGAATATCCTTTCGAACCTTGAGCCGCTGGAACGGGAGATTCGAAAATACCTGAAATACGAACGGCCGTTCCACCCGCTTCGTTTTCTGAACCTCTTGCCATTGAGCCACGTCTTTGGGCAGTTTATGGGCCTGTTCGTCCCGCCGCTCCTAAGCGCGACCGTCATCTTCCTCGATACGCTCAACCCATCCGAGGTATTGCGGACCATCCGGAACGAGCGGGTCTCGGTGCTGGTCACCGTGCCGCGCGTGCTCGAAACACTACGCGACAAGTTCGAGCGCGACTTCCAATCCGCGGGCAAAATTGACGAATTCGGTCGGCGCCTCAAAGCCGCGGAAGGGCGCCACTTCACGCGCCGCTGGTGGATGTTCCGCGACCTCCACCGACGGCTGGGGTGGAAGTTCTGGGCGCTGGTTTCCGGCGGCGCGGCGCTCGACTGCGAGACCGAAACTTTTTGGAAGCGGCTGGGTTTCGCAGTCATTCAAGGTTACGGATTGACCGAAACCACGTCCCTGATCAGCGTCAATCACCCGTTTCGTTTGGCCGACCGCTCGGTTGGCCGCGTGCTCGCGGGCCGCGAGATCAAGCTCGCTCCCGACGGTGAAATCCTGGTGCGAGGCGGGAGCGTGGCCGCCGGTTACTGGCAGGGCCGCGAGCTCCGGCCCGTGCTCGACTCGAGCGGTTGGTTTCCGACCGGCGACCGCGGCGAATTGGACGCTCAAGGCAACCTCTATTTCAAAGGCCGGACAAAAGACGTGATCGTCACGCCGGAAGGCATGAAGGTTTACCCCGAGGATCTCGAGCCGGTGCTCGGCCGCCAGCCGGAGGTGCGGGATTGCGTCGTGGTCGGGATTCCTGTCGGGGGAAACGCCGAGCCATGCGCGGTTTTGATCCTGCGCGACCCCGAGGGCGTGGCGGAAGCCGCGGTCCGCCGCGCGAATCAGTCCTTGGCGGAGTTTCAACAAATTCGCCGCTGGGTTATTTGGCCTGGCGACGATTTCCCTCGCACCGCAACGCAGAAGCCGCGCCGAGCTGTCATCCTCGAGGCCGTGTGTGCACAAATCGCGAACACCTCTCCCGGCGCCCGCCCCCAGCTGGCCGCCGGCACACTTCGGGAACTGCTCGAGCATATTACCGGGCGCAAAGCCTCCTCCCTTCGGCCGGAAGCAAATTTAGCGACGGGTCTTGGGCTCAGCTCGATGGATCGAGTTGAGCTGTTGAGCGCCCTTGAGGACCGTTTCCAAACTGATTTGAACGAGACGCGGTTTGCGGCCGCGACAACGGTCGGCGAGCTCGAGAAAATGCTTCGAACGCAGGCGCCTGAACGCTCCGATTACGCCTATCCCCGCTGGGCACAGCGCTGGCCCGTCACTTGGATTCGCCTGACGGTTTATTATTTGCTGGCGTGGCCGGCGACGTTGTTGCTGGGTTACCCGGCGGTCCGAGGAAGGGAAAACTTGAAGGGGGTGGCCGGGCCACTGCTCGTCGTTTCCAACCACGTCACGAGCGTGGACATCGGGTTCATTCTCGCCGCCCTTCCTCCTCGATACCGCCATCGCCTTGCGGTGGCGATGATCGGAGAGCGGCTGCGTGCCATGCGTCATCCGCTGCCCGAGACGAAACACTTCCGACGGTGGGTGGACCAGGTGAGCTACGCCCTGGTGGTGGCTTTGTTCAACGTCTTCCCGCTGCCTCAGCAGACGGGCTTTCGCGAGAGCTTTGCCTACGCCGGAGAGTCCGTGGACCGCGGCTACAGCGTCCTGGTTTTTCCCGAAGGACGCCGAACCCCCGACGGCGGGCTCGGGCCTTTCCAATCCGGTGCGGGGCTGCTCTCGACCCGCCTCGGAATTCCCATCCTGCCCGCGAAGATTGACGGATTGTATGAGTTGCGAGAGGCTGGCCGAAGATGGGCTCGCCCCGGGCAAGTGCGGGTGACAATCGGCGCGCCGGTGCGAGTTGACCTCGATGCGGACCCCGTCGCCGTTGCCCGGGACCTCGAGCGGCGCATCGCGTCCATGGACACGGTCACGTCTGTGTAGGAGGATGATGAAAAACGTTTGCGACGCTGTCATCCTGAGTCCCGATTCCGTTCATCGGGACGAAGGATCTGCTTTTCGACAGGCGGCTACATGGTCCCGGAGTGCTCGGGGAAACCCACCATTTTCCAGCTCACGTAGTCCTTGTTCCCCCCGTGTTCGGGCGGCCCGTAAAAGCCTTCGAGGACGTGATTCCAAACTAGCTCAAAAAACTGCCGGCTGGAAGCGGTCGTCCAAATTTCGCCGGGCGCCTCGCCTTTTTCGAGGGCTTCGAGCACCGCGGTCTGCTCGTCGAAGCTGAGCTTGACGAAGTCGCGGCTGTAAAGCAGCCGGCTGGTCTGGTCAATCCCCTGGAGGCCGGCGGCGTACATGGGCCTGCGGTCGCGTTGCTCGGCCGCAAGCACCCGATCAATGTAGCGGACCGAGCCCGCTTGCTTCGCTCCGGGGTCTTGGTCGGCGGGGATGATCTGCTCGGCGACTGCCTTGAGCGTTTCCACTTGATGCGCGTCGAGAGACTGGAATCCGGGAGCGGCAATCGGGACCAGAGGTGGCGCCGCTTCGGCCGCACGGACGACCTGACCTGCGGGGGCAAGCCCCATAATTCCGGCTAACTTCAGAAATCGCCGGCGCGATATTTCCCAAATTCTCCGCATGAGTCGAATCCTTTGTAGCGCCGCTCTACGGTTCGACTGCTGCTCACCGTCCCGAGCGTAAGTCGAGGGATGACCGGCGAGAAAAGGGGCGCCGCTCGCAGAGCGGCGCTACAGCTGTTTCGCTGCAAGTTTGCCAAGGGCCGCCAAACCGACAAACTCGACGCGCCGCGCCTCTTGCCCGAGACACAGTACCTGAGGATCGCTCCTAAAGGCAAATCAAAGACCTGCGTCCAAAGGAGGGTCCCGGCGCACATCTGCTCTCAACTCTCCTCGACGACGTCGAGACGCCCTTTACTGAGCCTTGCAAAATAGGGTGACCCTACGATGTAGCGCGACCGTCTCCGATACCTGGAGTCCGATGTCCCGATGGAGTTAATCGGGACAGAAATCGGACCCGGCCGCAGTTGCTGGGGCGTCCCGCCCCAGCAAACACGCGGGCAGGATGCCCGCGCCACAGCCGGCAAGATGCCGGCGCTACCGGCGGCCGTGTCACCGTATTTCACGAACCTCAGTAGATTCCCGCCTCCGCGGGAATGACATAGGGCGGGAATACCTCGGCGGACGTCAGCCGACGGACCGTGACCCCCGCGGAAGCGGGGGGCCTATCCCGACGCGTTGGGGCGCTTACGCAGGCTGGCGCCCCGATCCATCGGGGCGCGCCGAAGGCGCAGTGAAGGCAGTGGTCGCAAACCTGGCGCCGTCGGCGAGGACCTGGGGCGTCGGCCGAAGGTCTGCGCCAGCCCGTGAACAGGTCAACTGGATCGTTTTACAAGCTCCAGCAAGCGGGTTATGCTCGCCTCGAAAACTTCGGGCGGGGGGAGAAGGCTTAGGACCAAAAATCCCTCCCCAGCGAAATCGTAGAAATGCCCGGGGTGAACGAGCACGCCTTCTCGGCGCACCAGTTCGACCGCCCATTCCTCATCACTTCGATGGGCGGGCACGCTCAAGACAACGTACCATCCGCCCTCGGCCTTCAGGCGGCGAACCGGGGAGCCGCCGCGAAGTTTCGCGTCAAGCCAATCGAGGTTCCGCCCAAGGCGTTTCAAAATCTGAGGCTGAATGGCACGCCGGGTCTCGAGCAGCCGAGGCAGGGCGAGCGCCAGGGGTGTGGCGACGGAAAGAAAAGTGTCGGCAATGATTTCGAGACGCTCAAGGGCGCGGCGGCGGAGGTCGTCCGGCCCGCTCGCGACCAGCCACGCAAGCTTCATCTGCGGCAGCGCGCTGATCTTCGACAAACCCGAAAGCGTCAGGGTCAGGCAGTCGGAAGCGGCCGCGTGGGTCGCCACCCTTCGGCTGCGCTCAGGGTCGACGACAAGCCCAGTCCTCTCGACTCCGACCGCGCCGCCACCTTTCGTCCAGGGATAGTCCGCGAAAACTTCATCGGCAATCAGCGCGATCTCGCGCTCCCGCCCCAGGCGAGCCAGTGCTTCCAATTCCTCTCGCTGGACGAAAGAGCCCGTGGGGTTATTGGGGTGAAGGAGAAGAATCGCGCGAGTGCGCACGTTCACACGCGCCCGAAGCGTTTCAAGCTGGATTCGCCATCCCCTGTCGAGATCGAGCGGATAACGGATGAGTTCGAGGTCGTTCAACCCAGTGAGGAAGTCGAAAAGCGGATAGCTCGGGGCAGGGACAAGGACGTTATCCCCCGGGTCGGCGAGCAGGCGGAAAGCGAACGAGTAAGCCTCGCTCGTGCTGGTGGTGAGAAAGACTTGCTCGGGCTCGACCCCCGCGCCACGCTCGGCGTAGTAGCCGGCGACGGCCAGGCGGGCGGGCATCGGTCCTCGAGGGTCGGGTTCGTAGCTGAGCGACCTGGAGTTGGCGAGCGCTCCGAGGATTGCGGTGGCGTCATAATCAAGCCCGCAGCGGGTGGGATTTGACTCCGTTAGGTCGAAAATCGGCAGGCTCTTCTCGCGACGAGCCGCGATTTCCAGAGTGAGCGGGTTCGGTTCGAGCGGCCAGCCGGTGCGCCGGGCAAACATGGCGGAAGGGAAGATACCCCCGCGCATGTCGAGGGTCAATTCGCAGCGTGTGCAACGACGTCCTTGGTCATTTGTCGATTGTCAGTTGCAAAGGACTACGGACCACGGACTAAGGACGAAAGCGTGAATCCAAGGAAAGAATTTTCAAGGAACCCGCATAACCTCCCGCGCGTAACTTCGTCTAAGAACCAAGAAGTCTCTGGGAGGGAACCGTCCATGGGCGATATCGTGAGAGACGTTCGGTATGCTGTGCGCGTGCTGGCGAAGAATCCGATGTTCACCTCGGTTGCCGTACTGACTCTGGCGCTCGGCATCGGCGCGAATACGGCGATCTTCACGCTGCTCGATCAAGTCTTGCTGCGGCTGCTGCCCGTGAAGGAGCCGCAACAGTTGGTGCTGCTCACCATGCGCGGCCGCCATTACGGCAACAACTGGGGCGGCAACGCCATTTCGTATCCGATGTACCGCGACTTCCAGGACCACAATGAAATTTTCTCGGGAATGTTTTGCCGCTTCCCGACGCGGGTGAGCCTGACGTTCGGGGGCCAAGCCGAGCGAGTGGAAGCCGAGATGGTATCGGGGACCTATTTCAGCATTCTCGGTGTGACCACGGCTCTGGGACGAACGATCGCGCCGGAAGACGATCGCATTCCGGACGGCGCTCCCGTAGTGATGCTGAGCTTCAATTACTGGAAGCAGCGGTTCGCGGGCGACCCGGCGATTCTCGGAAAGACTCTCACCGTAAACAAATACCCCATGACCGTCATCGGTGTTGCCCAGGCGGGTTTCGACGGCGTGGAGCTGGGATTCTCACCGAAGATATTTGTCCCGGTCACAATGCAGCATCAGGTTGTGATAGGCCCCCGCGATATGCTTAAGGACCGCCGCAGCCGCTGGGTAAATGCGTTCGGGCGACTGAAGCCGGGGGTGACAAGGGCGCAGGCCAAGGCGTCGTTACAGCCTTTCATGCATTCGATGCTCGAATTGGAAGTGCGCGAGGCGGCGTTCGCACACGCCTCCGCGTACGACCGCGAGCAGTTCCTCAAGTGCTCGATTGACGTTCTGCCCGGCTCGCAAGGCCGGTCGTATATCCGGCCCGAGCTTTCGACGCCGCTCTGGGTGCTGATGGCGATTACGGGCGTTGTGCTGCTTATCGCTTGCGCCAACCTTGCGAACCTTTTGCTGGCCCGGGCCACGAATAGGCAGAAGGAAATCGCGGTTCGGCTGGCGGTGGGGGCGAGCCGGGGACGAATTGTCTCCCAGCTTCTGATCGAATCCCTTTGTCTTTCCGCACTGGGCGGGCTCACCGGGCTTGCCTTAGCGTTCTGGGCAGACAAGGCGCTCATGGCCGTCTATCTCCCTGTGGATTCCGGAGGCTTGAAGATCTCCAGCGCGCCCGACTTACGCATTCTTGCGTTTACGCTGGCGGTGACGATTGTCACCGGACTGGTTTTTGGGCTCGTGCCGGCGCTGAAGGCGACAAAGCCGGACATCGGGAAGACACTCAAAGACCAGGCGGGTGCGGTAGTGGGCGGCGGGCACAGCGGGCTGCGGAAGACGTTGGTCGTCGCGCAGGTGGCGCTTTCGCTGCTGCTCCTCATAGGTGCGGGGCTCTTCCTCCGCAGTCTGGAAAACCTGAGCAGCCTGGGTCCGGGCTTCCCGGCGGAGCGCCTGGTGGGGTTCAACATCGACCCCTCGCTCGGTGGTTATACACCTGACCGATCGAAGATTTTCTATCAGCAATTGACGGATAGCCTCAGCTCGATTTCGGGAGTTCAATCCGTTGGTCTGGCAGCGGTGCGTATTCTCGAGAACGACGAATGGGATAGCGGGATGACAGTGGAGGGCTACACGCCCGCAAAAGCCGACGATCATGCGCAGCCCTACATGAACCAGATCGGCCCGAACTATTTTGCTACCCTTGACGTGCCCGTTGTCCAGGGGCGGGATTTCACGCCCAACGATAACCGCGAGGTCAAGAACGGTCCCAAGCCGGACGACTGGACGCCGACGGCGGTGATGATCAACCAGAGCTTCGCGCGGCGCTATTTCTCCGGGCAGAATCCCGTCGGCCGTCATCTCGGCTTTGGGACCGATCCGGGAACGCATACCGACATGGAAATCATCGGCGTGGTGAAGGACATCAAGTATACGAATCTGCGCGACGATATCCCGCCGCAGGCGTTTATTCCCTACCTTGGGAGCCACTTCCTCGCCAGCATGACAGTGTACGTGCGGACCAAATCCGATCCCAGCCAATTGATGCCCCTGGTGCGAGCGAAAATTCGGGAGCTCGATCCGAACCTGCCCGTCTACGATATGCGGACCATGCCGGTGCAGATTAGCAATTCCCTCACGACCGAACGGATGATCGCGAGCTTGGCGACGGTCTTCGGCTTCCTGGCAACTCTACTTGCGGCCATCGGTTTGTACGGCGTGATGGCCTACACAGTCTCGCAGAGGAAGCGGGAAATCGGCATCCGCATGGCGCTGGGAGCGGAACCGGGAGAAGTCATCTGGATGGTCATGCGCGATGTGATGTGGCTGGTGGCGATTGGTGTGGCGGTGGGCGTGCCCGCATCGCTGGCGCTCATGCGGGCGGTCCAGAGCCAGCTTTACGGGCTCTCCACGCATGACCCGCTAACCTTGGCGCTGGCCACCGTTGGACTGGCGCTCATTGCCTTAGCGGCAGGGTACCTACCGGCCCTTCGCGCGAGCCGCCTCGACCCCATGACCGCCTTGAGGTATGAGTAGCTCATGGCCCTGCGGACTACAACGAAAGGTGAAAACGGGCTTCCGCGGCCTTCCTATATTTTTCAAAGGGTTAGGAGCCCACTTTCGAAGGAGTAGCTCAAGAATCGGTTCTGCAGCACGCAACCTCAGTCTTTCGCTGATTCCCCTTTCAGCATGTGTCGCTTCTTCTTTAAACAGGGGGGTT
>QHZN01000298.1 GCA_003225365.1 Acidobacteriota bacterium | reverse complement strand
GCGACCCCGTGCTCTATCTCGCCGGCAACCATGAGTACTACGAGGGCGAGTTCGAAGCGGTGCAGGAGGCCATGGGAGCGGCGGCGCGCAAGCTCGCGGTCGAGCTGCTCGATTGCAGCGAAGTCGTCCTCGACGGCGTTCGTTTTCTCGGCTGCACCCTGTGGACCGATTACTCGCTCGCGCCCCAAAAAGAACGCCCCGCAGTGATCGAGGCCGCGCGCAAGCTCAATCCGGATTATCAATTGATCCGCTGCGGCTCCCGGCCTTTTGCGCCGGAGGACGCCATTGCGCTGTGCTCCCGGCACCGCGCCTGGCTGGTCGGGGCGCTCGCCACGCCTTTCCCGGGAAAAACGGTCGTCGTCACTCACTTCGCGCCGCACCCGCGCTCGATCGCGCCCGGCTATGTGGGCCATCGCGCCAACCCCGGGTTCGTTGTGGATCTCGAGGAAACGATGGGCAGCGCGGCGCTGTGGATCCACGGACACACGCACACGTTCTTCGACTACCGCGCGGGCAGCACGCGGGTGATCTGCAACCCGCGCGGCTATCCGGGCGAAGCGACCGGGTTCAGGCCCGGCCTGACCGTGGAAATCTGAGGGGCTTCAGCCGCGCCGCCACGTGCCGAGCGAAATCGATACGGGCGCGCAGCCTTCTCCGACCGGAAGCTGCGCGTGCCGCCAAACGATCGTGTTCCCGTCGTCCGACAAGCTGCCCTCGACGGGAAATTCGCCAGCCGGCGTGGCGCAGTGCCGGCCGCCCTGTTCCGATTCGAGCGCACTGCGGATCGGCACCACGCCGACCAGCCGTCTGTCTTGGAGCCTGCCGCGAAACACCGGCCGGTTCGGGTACTCCCTGCGGATGCAATCGGGAGTGCGGCAGGTATCAACGAGCACGATCTCGACCGCGTCTTTGGAGGAGCGCGCTTCGTACCAGCTGAAGCTGTTGCGCCACCTGCCCGATACGTCCGGCCCGTGCGGCGCTGCTTTTTCCTTCCCGTGCCCGACCTCGTCGGCCCGGCGCACCCGCTCGGGCGAAGGATCGTAGATTGGGGCGGTCCGCGCCGTGGCAGGCGGGATTTTCGCCGGCGCCGAAACCGCGGGCGGAGGAGCCGGCACATCCGGCTGGCCCGCGGAAATGCAGGGCTGCGGATTGAAACAGCGCGAGGCGCAACCGCGCGTCGCAAGGCTCCCACTCAGCGAGGCGCGCGCCCCCTCGCAGGCCGAACCCGACCCGAAAGGCCCCTCCCTTCCGTTGCCGCCCATGCCGATCTTCGCGCAGCCAGAGCAAGTCCAGTCGAAAGAATACGTGACCGCAGCGCGAGCGCCGGCAGGCAGCAGCAGAGCGCAGGCGAAGCCGATCAAAACGGAGTTCGTCGCAGTGCGGGGATTATTTGGAAAGGAGCTCACCTGTCGCCACGGGAAGCGTCAAACCAAGGATTGCCATATCAAACCCGATACTGAACGGAAGATCGACCAGCGGATACCTCGGCGGATCGGCTTTGAATTTCCGCAACGCGCTCTCGTCGCCCAAGATTGCGCTTACGTCGAGGCGCGTGCCGCTGAACACCTTCGGGCTCCCTTGCTCGGCCTTCGAGATCGTTCGGTACGTCGCGCAACCGCTCGACGACAACAGCAGAACGACTGCAGGAACGATCGACACGCATCTGGCGATCTTCATTCCTTACTCTCCTTGGATTAGTGGACCCAGGCGATCCACCGATCCAACGCCTCCAGGACGTCAGGGAGACCTTTGGCGGCAATGGCGATCGACTGCCTGAGTTTGAGTGCTACCTGCTGTACTCTCCGCGAGTCTTCAAAACTCTGTTGCGCGGTCTGATCGAGAAACTCCTTGACCCAGAGGAGGACGAGGCGGGCGGGGACAGAGGACAAATCTTGATAGAGATAGGGCGGCGAAAGGATTGGGGTCGTGCTCAGTGGCTTCAGGGAAGAGACAATATAGGGTCCATTACGATGGGTTCCACCAGCTGGGACGGCCCTCAGTAAGACTCGGGCCCGTGTGTAATTGTAGTGATCCAAGACCCATTGAGCAAACGCGACGTTGCCGGTTCCGCACGGCAACTCAGAGCAGCTTTTCGAGAATTCGACGGGAGGGGAATCTTTGAGGGGTAGATACGCGATGTTCAGTTCAAAACGCTCAAGAGACCCTTTAAAACTCCCGACCGGGGGGATGGATTCGAGATAGGTCGCGATCAGATTCAGATACCGTTCGCGGGTCGCTTCGGTTGGAGGGGCGCCGAACAGGAGATAGCTGTACAGACCGTACCCTTTTGCCTCCGGCTGTTCCGCGATGAGAAAGGCCCGTCCGGTTTCGCGCCCTACTGGAGGCACCGTGACCCCCGGTGCGAGCCCTTCGCAGCCTGCCACCATCATGGTTGCCAGGACGAGACTATAAGTTCGAAGTGCGAGGCTCATCACTCACCCTTTGCCTGGCCGCGAGGATCGGTACTGCTTGTAATACCGCTGCGCTTCCGGGTTCCACTCTTTCAACTGCCTGCTCCGTGTTTCATAACTTGGATGCGTGGACAGCAACTCCGGGATCCGCCCCCCGCTCCCCCCGGTGAATTTTTCCATCCGTTCCCAAAAGGCGATTGCCTCCTGGGGGTCGTAGCCGGCCTGTGCCATCAGGAGCAGGCCCTCATGGTCCGCCTCGGACTCATGCATCCGGCTGAATGGGAGGATGTCCGAGACTTGAGAGGAGAGCCCCATTGCGATCAGAATGCCCCTGCGTTTATCGGAACTGATGCCTGCTTCCTTCAGTTCGCCTTTCATTGCGGCGAGGGCCAAGGTCCGCTGGAGCTCCTTGTCCATCCGTTCTGCCGCGTGTCGGGCGAGGGCATGGACGATCTCATGCGCTAAGACCGCGGCGAGCTTGGGCTCCTCGTCTTTTGTCACTCGAAAGAGGCCGGTATAGACCCCGATCTTGCCATTGGGAAAGGCAAAGGCGTTTGGTTTCTGATCATCCTTGAGCAGCTTGACTTCCCACTGGAACTTCCCCGCCACTTCGGCATATTTTTTGTTTTGCTTGGCCGCTCCGGTCAGCCGGTCGACCACCCGCTTGATTCGCTCTTCTTGAGGGGGGTTCGTAGCGATCTCACTCGTCTGCAGCGTCCACTGGAAGGCGAATGCTCCCAAGAGATCCACCGCTTCGGGTGGCAGCTTGGCCTCCGGCGCAGGGATGGGTATTCCCAGAACTGAGGTGGGCATCCGAGCACAGCCCGCCGCTGCAACCACCTGTATAACCCAGACGGCACACCACCAAGCAGCCCTGACGGTCATATTCCTCCCATCCGTTGGC